>JAEWIG010000198.1 GCA_023387295.1 Bacillota bacterium
ATTTTGCTTTGTTCGCCACCCATTAAATTGGTTAGTTCTTCTTTAACAACCTTCACAACCTGTTGTCCAGGTGTTAAGCTTCTTAATACTTCCTGACCAACAGCCCTTTCGCTTACTTTCTTGACAAATTCCTTAACGACCTTAAAGTTAACGTCTGCTTCTAAAAGAGCAAGACGCACTTCACGCATCATTTCTTTTACATCCGCTTCGTTTACCTTTCCTTTTCCACGGATCTTCTGGATTGTATTCTGCAGTCGGTCGGCTAACCCTTCAAATGCCATCTTGCCGCCTCCTAATCTAATTTCGCAAGCGTTTCTAACGCTTCAATCATTGCCTTTGGATTCACTTCATGTTCCTTTAGCTTTTTCTTCATATCAGCAACAATCTTACTCCGCTCTTGAAATTTATGAAATAATAATAGCTTTTCCTCGTACTCTTCAAGCATTGCTTCGGTTCGCTTAATGTTATCATACACAGCCTGTCGACTAACATCATATTCTTCCGCAATTTCGCCAAGTGAAAAATCATCCAAATAATAAAGGGACATATAGCTTCGTTGCTTTGGAGTTAACAACGATTGGTAAAAATCATAGAGAAAATTCATTCTCGTTGTCTTTTCTAACATCCCTATTCCCCCAATTGTCGAACTGAGACAGTCGCCTCAGCTTTTCTAATGTCTAGCTTCGGCTCCTAGCCCCTCGAGGTCATAAGCCAATCCATCATGAAGGTTAAAGAACAACCTTCAAGCTGGCTCGTCTTATGCTTGTCGGGGCTAAACAGTCGCCTCAGCATTTCGATGTCCAGCTTCGGAGGCAAGGGGCTCGAGGTCACAAGCCAATCCTCCCAGAAAGGTAAAAAACAACCTTTCCGTGAGGCTCGTCTTGTGCTTGTCGCCCCTAAACAAGCCTCCTCAGCATTTCTAATTAGACACTATTGCTTAAATGCGATAGAATTGTACAAAGAAAATAGTAGTTTTAAATGATGAATTTGGAGGTGCGTTAGTTTGGCGAAAAAGAAAGAAATCATCGTCCCCCTCCTGCCACTTCGGGGTTTGCTTGTTTATCCGACAATGGTCCTTCACTTAGATGTCGGCCGCGAGAAATCGGTACAGGCACTTGAAAAAGCAATGGTAGATGAACATTTAATTTTCCTAACTTCGCAAAAAGAAGTCTCAATAGATGAACCGCTCGAGGAAGATGTATACAAACGTGGAACATTAACACGTGTGAAACAGATGCTTAAGCTTCCAAACGGGACCATTCGTGTTTTAGTAGAAGGACTTCAAAGAGCAGAAATTGTTGAATTTAACGAGGAAGACACTCATTATTCCGTAACGGTCCATCTATTTGAAGAATCAACAACAAAGGATGCAGAAGCACAGGCGTTAATGAGAACGATGCTAGAATACTTTGAACAGTACATAAAGATTTCAAAGAAAATATCTGCAGAAACATATTCAGCTGTTGCAGATATTGAAGAACCTGGCCGTATGGCTGATATCATATCATCCCACTTACCTTTAAAGTTAAAGGAAAAGCAGGATATTTTAGAAATACTAGATGTAAAAGAGCGGATGAATCGAGTTATCGAAATCATTCATAATGAAAAAGAAGTTTTAAATTTAGAGAAGAAAATTGGTCAGCGTGTCAAGAAATCGATGGAACGAACACAGAAAGAGTTTTATTTGCGAGAGCAGATGAAGGCGATCCAGAAGGAGCTTGGAGATAAAGAAGGTAAGACAGGTGAAATCGCTGATCTAACAGAAAAAATTGAAAAGGCAGGAATGCCTGAGCATGTATATTTAACGGCTATGAAAGAATTAGATAGGTATGAAAAGGTTCCTTCTAGTTCAGCAGAAAGCGGAGTTATCCGTAATTACATAGAATGGCTTGTTTCATTGCCATGGGATAAAGCGACTGAAGATGATTTAGACATAAAAAAAGCAGAAAAAATTCTAAATGATGACCATTATGGTCTAGAAAAAGTAAAGGAACGTGTCCTTGAGTATTTAGCTGTTCAGAAGCTAACGAATTCTCTTAAAGGTCCAATCCTTTGTCTTGCTGGACCTCCTGGAGTCGGGAAAACAAGCTTAGCACGTTCAATTGCCACTTCGTTAAATCGTAATTTCGTCCGTATTTCTTTAGGTGGAGTTCGAGATGAATCTGAAATTCGAGGTCATAGAAGAACATATGTCGGTGCGATGCCGGGAAGAATTATTCAGGGAATGAAGAAGGCAGGGACAATTAACCCGGTATTCCTTCTAGATGAAATTGACAAGATGTCTAATGATTTTCGTGGGGATCCTTCTTCAGCGATGCTTGAAGTATTAGACCCAGAGCAAAATAATAGCTTTAGCGATCATTATATTGAAGAAACATATGACTTGTCGAAGGTCATGTTCATTGCGACAGCCAATGATTTGTCATCCATCCCAGGTCCTCTAAGAGATCGAATGGAAATTATTACGATTGCGGGCTATACAGAAATTGAAAAAATCCATATTGCTATTGATCATCTTTTACAGAAGCAGATAAAGGAGCATGGATTGACAAAATCTCAGCTTCAAATTCGTGAAGATGGTATTCAGAAAATTGTTCGTTATTACACGAGAGAAGCTGGTGTTCGTGGACTAGAGCGTCAGTTAGCATCAATTTGCCGCAAAACAGCAAAAATCATCGTTTCAGGTGAGAAAAAAAGAGTTGTTATTACAGAAAAGAATGTGGAAGAGTTTTTAGGAAAAACGAAATTCCGCTACGGACAAGCCGAACTTGAGGACCAAATTGGTGTTGCGACTGGATTAGCGTATACAACTGTTGGTGGTGATACCTTACAAATCGAAGTATCGCTTTCACCAGGAAAAGGAAAGCTCGTTTTAACTGGTAAGCTTGGTGATGTAATGAAGGAATCAGCTCAAGCTGCATTTAGCTATGTTCGCTCAAAAGCTATTGAATTAGGAATCGAAGAGAATTTCCATGAAAAATATGATATTCATATTCACGTTCCTGAGGGAGCAGTACCGAAGGATGGTCCATCTGCTGGAATTACAATGGCAACGGCACTTGTATCTGCGTTAACGGGAAAGCCAATCCGCAAAGAAGTAGGTATGACCGGCGAAATTACGCTAAGAGGAAGGGTTCTTCCGATTGGGGGATTAAAAGAAAAGTCATTAAGTGCTCATCGTGCTGGACTGACCAAAATCATTCTTCCAAAGGATAATGAAAAGGATATTGATGACATTCCAGAGAGTGTACGAGAGGATTTGAAGTTTGTTCTTGTCTCTCATGTGGATGAAGTATTAAAGCATGCATTGAATGGTGGTACAGAAGGATGAAAGTAAATTCTGCAGAAATAATTATTAGCGCGGTAAAGCCTGCACAGTATCCCGAGGGCGGTTTGCCTGAGTTTGCATTAGCAGGCAGATCGAATGTAGGGAAATCCTCTTTTATTAATAAAATGCTAAACCGAAAAGCCTTAGCAAGAACGTCATCTAAGCCTGGGAAAACACAAACGTTGAATTTCTTTTTAATTAATGAAATCCTTTATTTTGTTGATGTACCTGGCTATGGCTATGCGAAGGTTTCCAAAAAGGAACGTGAAGCATGGGGAAAAATGATTGAAACATATATAACAGGGCGTGAGCAGTTAAAGGCTGTTGTCTTAATTGTAGATTTGCGTCATCAGCCAACAAGTGATGATTGTATGATGTATGATTTCTTAAAGCATTACGATATCCCTTGTATTATCATTGCGACAAAGGCTGATAAAGTGCCAAAATCGAAATGGCAAAAGCATATTAAAATAACGAAAGAAACATTAAATTTAGACGAAAACGATCATCTCATCCTCTTTTCTTCAGAAACAGGACAAGGCAAGGATGAGGCATGGGCGGTATTAAATAGTTATATGTAAGATAAAAGGAACCTAGCTTTTATGCAGCTAGGTTCTTTTTTTGTGCGAAAATTAAATCGTCGTCGGTTTCATTGAGCAAGCCCTGTTGTTAACGAAGTAATTGTAAGCGCAGTGAAATGAAGCCGACGACATTTCTTTAACATGGTTGTGAGCACTTTATGATGGAGGATTATAGAGAAAGTAGGAGTAAAAGGGAATAATATTGAGAATAAAAGAGGTTATTAAATGAGAGATAAAAATACCCTGTATTATCGTTAATTATCAGATAATATGAATTTTGAGAAAAATAAAAACATATGATAAAGTAGATATAAAGAAAAAATAGAAGAAAAAAGAGGGGGATATAGTCTATTGAAACAAATAGGAAAACAAGTGTTGTTATTAGTCATCATTCTTTTTCTAGCAGCATGTGGTTCAAAGGAAGCTGCAAAGGATGGGGTGAAACTAGTAGAGGAAGGAAAATTTAATTTTGCAGCATCTGGTGAATTTAAGCCATTTAGTGTGATAAATGATGATGGAACAATGAGTGGTTTTGATATTGAGGTAGCGGAAGCAGTCGCCAAACAACTTGGTCTTGAGCCAGTCGAACATAAATTCAAATTTGGTGGCATTGTTGAAGGGGTCAAGTCAGGGCGCTTTGATGCAGCTGTTGCTAGTCATTCGATTACGGAGGAACGTTTAAAAGCAGTCAATTTTTCTATTCCTTACTATTATTCAGGCCCACAAATTTATGTTCGACCTGATAGCTCTGTAGAAACATTAAATGATCTTGAAGAATTGGAAATTGCTGTTGCAAAAGGCACAACCTATTCTGAAATTGCTGAACCAGTAACGAAGAATATTAAATTTTATGATAGTGATGTTGTTGCTCTGGAAGCATTAAACAAGGGAAAGCATGATGCGGTTATTACCGATTTCGTTACAGGAAAAGAAGCGATCGGTGCTGGAATGGAAATCGTAGGGAAAGAGCTACTTGGAAGAAGTGAGCAGGCAATCGCGATTGCAAAAGATAATGAAGAATTACTAAAACAAGTTAATAAAGCTCTAGAGACATTAAGGGAGAACGGTACTTTAACAGAAATAAGTAAAAAGTATATTGGTGAGGATATCACTATTGATCCAGAGAAGGAATAAGCATGAGGGCGAATGTAACAAGAGCATTCGCCCTTTTTCTTTGAGTAAAAGATTCATAACGAAAAGGAAGCTACCTAATATGTTTAAAGGATGATGCCCATGGATTTATTGACGAAGTTTATAGATACCTATCCCATATTTTTAAAAGGAATGCTGCTTACATTCCAATTAACAATCGTTTCGGTTTTTATCGCCATTTTCATCGGATTATTCTTTGCTTTTCTAAAAATCTCAAATATTAAACTGTTAGAGATGATCGCAAATCTATATATATTTATTGTTCGTGGAACACCGCTAGTAGTACAAATTTTTATCTTCTTTTTCGGTTTAACAGCTTTAAATATATCAGACTTCTGGTCTGTTGTTCTAGGGCTTGCTTTTCATAATGGTGCTTACATTGCAGAAATTTTTAGAGGGGCTATTCAATCAATTGATAGTGGACAAACGGAGGCAGGACGTTCGCTAGGTATGACAGTCGCTTTAACGATGAGAAGAATCATCCTTCCTCAAGCAGTTCGCCGGGCATTGCCACCACTTGGTAATCAATTTATCATTGCCTTGAAGGATTCATCACTAGCATCCTTTATTGGAATGTATGAGCTGTTTAATGTCGCCACGACACAAGGTTCTATTAAATACGACTATATGAGCTATTTGCTAATTGTTGCAGTGTACTACTTAGTTTTAGTTTTCATATTCTCATTGATTGTGAATCTAATTGAAAAAAGAATGGCTAGTGGAGATTAACCTAAAACGTGAGGGGTGAAAATGAATGAGTGATTCCATAATGATAGAAGTAAGAAACTTAAATAAGTACTTCGGAGATTTACATGTTCTTAAAGATGTTCATCTAAAGGTAAAGCAAAGTGAGGTAGTTTGTTTAATCGGAAGAAGTGGATCAGGAAAAAGTACCTTACTCCGCTGTTTGAATTTTTTAGAGTTTAAGAATAGCGGCGAGATTATCATTGCTGGCGAGCAAATTGAAAAAGATACACATAACCTAAATGAGGTAAGAGGAAAAGTTGGAATGGTGTTTCAGCACTTTAACTTGTTTCCGCATAAAACAGTGCTTGAGAATGTAATGGAGGCACCGATGTATGTTAAAAAGCTTCCAAAAGAACAGGTTAGAAGAGAAGCAAAGCAACTCCTCCAGAAAGTAGGATTGTCTGATAAGGAAAATGTTTATCCTTCTAAGTTATCAGGAGGACAAAAACAACGGGTTGCGATAGCCAGAGCATTAGCGATGAAGCCAGACATCATGTTATTTGATGAACCGACGTCTGCACTAGATCCCGAGTTAGTTGGAGAGGTATTAACGACGATGAAGGAATTAGCAGATGAGGGTATGACCATGATTGTCGTTACTCATGAAATGGGTTTCGCAAGAGAAGTAGCTGATTGGGCGGTATATTTACACGAAGGAAGAATTGTAGAAGTAGGACATCCAAAGCAGCTTTTTTCCAATCCAAAAGAAGAGCGTACAAAAACCTTTTTAGAATCAGTATTGTAGGAGAAGGGCTGCTCGAAAGCGAAGAGACCGGCACCTCCGACACATTATAAAGATGAGAATTCGAGAAAACATATCTATATATTGTGTTGCAAGGAGGGACCTAGGCACTTATCGGACAGTCCCTTCTATTTTTTTTTAATAAAGAGAAAATAAGCACCAATGACAATCAAAATCCCTGGCCAATACTTCCAAAAAGATGAAACACCATTTTCAAGTAAACCTAGCCATCTATTAATCTGATCGTAAAATAATAATAAAATAGCGACGATTAAAAATAGCAAACCTTGAAATAAGCCTGATCTTGTCTTTTGATGCTGGAGTATAAAGCCGAGTGCAATAATTAATATAAAAATACCAATATGATCCGGCCAAATTTCTAATCGGTTAACAACATGAAAATGTAAACCAAATCCTGTAAGAATGACGCCTGGAAGGATGGCATGATGCTCTTTTGTACCATAGCCTTGTAAAAGAAAAGCGACGCCGATAATAATCAGTAATGTAGGCCAGATGAAAAATGGCTGTAACCATGTGATATTTGATTGCTGTAAAAAGAAATAGGCACCAAAGCCAATAAGAATAAAGCCAGGTAAGATTCTTTGATTCCTCATTATTACACCGCTTCCGATAAGGTTTGCTTGAATCATGTCATATTTTTTGTTACTGTACATAAAGGGACATTTTGTCGAATGATTGAGAAAAGTAGATTCATTTTATCTATTGGTGTTTCTATTATCCTGCTTCAATCTATTAAAGCAGAATCAACCATAGTTTACCATTTAATTCATGATCTGTTCACATTTTCGTCTCAAATAAAATGTATTGAAGTGCTACAATTAGTTTAGCATATTGTGCAATTTAGTTGGGGGTGTCAATTTAAAAATGCATATTTTGGTTGTTGGCCTTAATTATAAAACAGCCCCTGTCGAAATTCGTGAGCGATTAACGTTTAATCCTTCTCAATTGCCCGAAGCGATGAAGGCGTTAAAAGCAAAAAAAAGCATCTTAGAGAACGTTATTATTTCAACATGTAATCGAACAGAAATTTATGCTGTTGTGGACCAAATTCATACTGGCCGATATTATATTAAAGAGTTTTTATCAGAGTGGTTTAATATAGAAAAGGAAGAATTCTCCCCTTTTCTGTTTATCTATGAACAAGATGGTGCAATTGACCACTTATTCAATGTTGCTTGTGGATTGAACTCAATGATTCTTGGTGAAACGCAAATTTTAGGACAAGTGCGTTCTAGCTTTTTGCAGTCACAGGAAGAAAATACAAGTGGAACGATTTTTAACCAATTATTTAAAAATGCCATTACGCTTGCGAAACGCGCTCATTCCGAAACAGAAATTGGAGCAAATGCCGTTTCTGTAAGTTATGCAGCTGTTGAATTAGCAAAGAAAATCTTTGGTTCATTAGAAAACAAACATATTTTAATCCTTGGTGCAGGGAAAATGGGTGAGCTTGCCATCCAAAACCTTCATGCCAATGGAGCGAGCAAGGTTACAGTGATTAATCGGACCTTTGAAAAGGCTCAAGATTTAGCAGGTCGCTATGAGGGAAATGCTAAAACTTTAAAAGAGCTTCAGTGTGCCTTAATTGAAGCGGATATCCTTATTAGCTCAACAGGAGCAAAGGAATTTGTCGTCACAAAAGAAATGATGGTTTTCGTTCAAAAGTTGCGTAAGGGAAAGCCATTGTTTATGGTAGACATTGCGGTACCAAGAGACTTGGATCCTAAGCTTGCTGAATTAGATAGCGTTTTCTTATATGACATCGATGACCTTGAAGGAATTGTAGAGGCTAATCTACAGGAGCGTAAAAAGGCAGCAAGTATAATTCAGCTGATGATTGAGAAGGAAATTGTTGAGTTTAAACAGTGGGTGAATATGCTTGGCGTTGTGCCAGTTATTTCTGCATTACGAGAAAAGGCACTAGCTATTCAGGCTGAAACAATGATTAGTATTGAAAGAAAAATGCCTAATTTGAGTGAAAGAGATAAAAAGGTCTTGAACAAGCATACGAAGAGCATTATTAATCAATTATTGAAGGATCCCATTTTACAAGCTAAAGAATTGGCTGGAAGTAAGGATGCTGATAAGTCTTTAGAATTATTTGTGAAAATCTTTAATATTGAAGAACAAATTCTCGAGCGGCAGGAAGTGACATCAGTAGACCGTCAAAACTCTTACGCTTATTCGCTACAGGCTTCCTTTCAATCATAAAAGGAGTACTGTTTATGTTTGATTTATATATGGCGAGGCTGCATGAAGTAATCGTTGTTCTGTACGCCTTCAGCATTTTGTTATATTTTGTAGATTTTTTAACTTCTAACCGGAAGGCAAACCGGCTCGCCTTCTGGTTACTTGCATTTGTATGGGTATTGCAAACTGGTTTTTTATTAATATTCATGCTGAAAACCGGGAGATTTCCTGTCCTTACTATTTTTGAGGGACTTTATTTTTATGCTTGGGTACTTATGACGTTTTCTTTAGTCGTAAACAGGTTACTCAAAATGGATTTTATTATTTTTTTCACAAATGTATTAGGATTTATCATTATGGCCATCCATACGTTTGCACCAGTGCAATTTAACTCCCATGTAATGGTCGAGCAGCTCATATCTGAGCTTGTGCTTATTCATATTACAGTAGGAATTTTATCCTATGGAGCATTCACTCTTTCATTTGTGTTTTCGTTGCTTTACTTACTTCAATATGATCTTCTAAAAAAGAAGAAGTGGGGGCAAACATTAATACGACTTGCTGACTTGTCGAGTCTAGAGAAAATGTCATTTGTATTAAATGTAATTGGCGTACCAATGCTGATGATCAGTTTAATTCTAGGAACGCAAAAGGCCTATTTAACTGTTCCAGAGATGATTTGGTATGATTCCAAGGTAATTGGATCTTTTATTGTTTTGGCGATTTACAGCATTTATTTATATTTAAAAGTTAGTAAAGGGATTACAGGTAAGAATCTTGCTCTATGGAATATTGCTTCATTTCTAATTGTTTTAATAAATTTCTTCCTATTTGGGAAGCTATCCAATTTTCATTTTTGGTATTCATAAGTTAGTATTCATTTTTCTAGTTAGAGAATTTTCTAGCTTCAGGCGCCATCGGCTCGAGGTCATAAGCCAATCCGTCAAGAAGGTTAAAGAACAACCTTCTTGACGGCTCGTCTTATGCTTGTCGCCGATAAGCGAGGCGCCTTACGCTTTTACTATTAGGAGGCTGTCATGAGAAAAATTATTGTTGGTTCACGTAGAAGTAAGCTTGCTTTAACACAAACGAATTGGGTTATTAATCAATTAAAAGCTATTGATCCAAGTTATGAATTTGAAGTAAAAGAAATCGTTACAAAGGGTGATCGAATTTTAGATGTTACCCTTTCAAAAGTTGGTGGAAAAGGCTTATTCGTTAAGGAAATTGAACAAGCAATGCTCGATAAAGAAATTGATATGGCAGTACATAGTATGAAAGATATGCCAGCTGTCTTACCAGAAGGGTTAGTAATCGGCTGTATCCCGGGAAGAGAGGATCATCGTGATGTGATAATTTCGAAAGGGCATATCCGATTCGATGATCTGAAGCCTGGTGCAATCGTCGGAACCTCAAGCTTACGGAGATCAGCGCAGTTATTGGCAAGACGTCCTGATATTGAAATTAAATGGATTAGAGGAAATATTGATACACGTCTAGATAAATTAGAAAATGAAGAATATGATGCGATACTTTTAGCGGCTGCAGGCTTAAAACGATTAGGCTGGGCAGATGATGTTGTTACAGAGCATTTAGATCCAGAAATTTGTTTACCAGCAATTGGTCAAGGTGCCCTTTCTATTGAGTGTCGAGGCGATGACGAGGAACTACTCACGTTGTTAAATAAATTCTCATGTCAAAAAACAGATTTAGCTGTAAGAGCTGAACGATCATTCCTTCATAAGATGGAAGGCGGCTGCCAAGTGCCGATAGCAGGCTATGCTGAAATTAATGAAAACGATGAAATTCTATTAACGACCCTTGTCGGTTCTCCTGATGGGAAAATTATTTATAAGGAACAAACGAAGGGCACAAATCCTGAAGAAGTCGGAATCGAAGCAGCCAATATCTTAATTAAGCAAGGAGCAAAAGAATTAATCGAAAAGGTGAAAGAGGAGTTGGAGGCGGAATGACCTCCCCTGCTCTCCCTTTAAGTGGAAAAACCGTTCTTGTTCCAAGAGGGAAAGGACAAGCTAAATCGTTTTCTGATTTAATCGAAAGCTATGGAGGCAATCCAGTTGAAATTCCCTTGATTGCTTTCAAACCTGTTGAATCTACAGATGAAATACAAATGCTTATTAAGCGGTTACATACTTACGACTGGCTCATTTTGACAAGTAATGTCGCAGTTGAAACTTTTTTTTCTTTTATTAAACTTACAGAGGAAACAAGATTACCTAAAATTGCAGTTATCGGTAAAAAAACGGAAAGCTGTATTAAGAAATTAGGATTAGAAGTTGCTTTTACACCTAAGGAATATGTGGCAGAAGGGTTTGTAGAAGAATTTTTGCCATATATTGAACCTGGAATGAAAGTGTTGATTCCTAAAGGGAATTTGGCTAGGGATTATATTTGTACTTCATTATCAGCAAATGGGGCAATAGTTGATGAGGTTGTCATTTATCAAACTTTTTTTCCGGAAGAAAGTAAACAACTCTTAAAGGAAATGCTAGCAAACAAAAGCATAAATATCCTTACATTCACAAGCCCTTCAACGGTTGACCATTTTATGGATGTGGTAAAAGAATACAACCTTCATCATTCACTGGAAGATTGTGTTATTGGCTGCATTGGACCTATCACAGTTGAAAGAGCCAAGTATTATGAGCTTAAAGTACATAGCGCACCTGAAGTTTACACTGTTCATCATATGTTAAAAAGCATAATT
>JAEWIG010000210.1 GCA_023387295.1 Bacillota bacterium
GCGTGCTAAAAAATGTCCCTTCCGCTACATTAGGTGCGTTAATTTTTCCTGGTGTATTTTTCATTCATGAGGATATTTGGTTTGGTATATTAGGGGCAGCCTTTGCTATTGTTTCTGCCTATTTAGGTGCAAATGTAATCGTTGTAGTATTAGGCTCTATTGCGGTTTTAAGTGTATATTCATTTTTGCTTTAATCCATTATTTTTAGTATAGTCGGTTCATATTTGAGCCGGCTATTTGTATAAAATAAATCGTCGTCAGTTTCAATAAGAAATTGTTCTAAATATCGATTTTTATACTAAACTAACTATTGAAGGGTTGTACAAGTGAAACGCTTGGAGCTAGACTCGTGGGAGGAGGGAAAGAAATGGCTAGAAAGATAGGCTTTTACGGTGTGCTGGCCTATTGCTTATATGGCTTATTTTTTTATTGGTATTTATTTTATTTTGCACAAACAAGCTTGCCCTTTGAATATGAGGGATCCAGTGCCGACCCGGCAACATTTTTAAATGCAAGAGAGCTCATGCTTAGTGAAGAATATTCACGGATAAGAAACTTATTGTTTTTCTTATCTACCCCATTTGAATGGCTATTTTATCTTTTTATTCTTTTGTTTGGTCTATCTAAGGTTTTTAAAAAATGGGCTGAACAATCAACAAAAATTAGATTTTTTCAAACAGCAATCTATCTCATCTGGCTTTCGTTTTTTGCGTTTATTGCAACAACACCTATTAGCTATATTAGCTATACTTTGTCGAAATCGTATCATATTTCAACTCAAAGCTTTACGAGCTGGATGAAGGATGAGTTAATCGATTTTTGGGTCAATTATGGAATCATGCTTATCATCGTTACGGTCCTTTATTGGCTTATTAATAAAAGTCGGAAGCGTTGGTGGCTTTATGCATGGCTTCTTTCAGTGCCATTTACATTGTTTATGATGTTTTTGCAGCCTGTCGTCATCGATCCTCTATATAATGATTTCTATCCATTGAAAAATAAAGAGCTTGAAGCGAAAATTTTAGAAATAGCTGATAAGGCGAATATCCCTGCTGAACATGTGTTTGAAGTGAATATGGCAGAAAAGACAAATGCGCTTAATGCTTATGTTACGGGTATTGGGAAAAACTCGCGAATTGTGCTTTGGGACACGACGTTGAATCGATTAACTGAAGACCAAATTCTCTTTATTATGGCTCATGAAATGGCGCATTATGTTGAAAAACATATTTATATCGGGATTGCAGGATATTTACTGCTATCGCTAGTCGGCTTATTTTTGACGGCGAAGATAATGGAGTTTGTCATTAGTAGATGGGGAGAGGTGCTAAAAATACCTGCTGTTCATGATATCCGATCATTACCGCTATTTTTGCTTATTATTTCTATGCTTTTGTTTCTTTCAAGCCCATTAACTAATTTTGTTTCCCGTTATCAAGAGTCAAGAGCTGATAAATATGCAATTGAAATGACGGATAATACTGAGGCAGGAATTCAAACCTTTCAGGAACTGACTCGTGCAGGCTTAAGTCAAGTGAATCCTCCTTTCCTTGTCAAATTATTTCGTTATGGACATCCAACAATGCTTGAGCGTATTTCAAGATTAGAAGAGTATGAAATAACAAAACGTTCCACGTCAAATGAGTAAATAAAGGGCGTCCCGTTACGGGACGCCCTTAGATTTTGTTCATGTAGTTGCTTTTTACGTTTGAACTTATTATGTGTTATGTGCCGAAACGCTCCATTAGCTGCTTATACTGCATTGATAAGTCGATAAAGACAGGTTTATTTCCTTCGTCAATCGCAGCATCAATCTTATTTATTAATTTTTCTTTTTCTAAGTTCATTAATATCTCGGAGAGCATTATATCGATGTAGAGGTCTAATACGTAAGTTTCTTTGCGTTTTTTTCTTTTCATTGCACTTTTTTTCATTAGCTCCGTGTATGATTTTTCATTCACGAAAATCACCCCATTGCTTTTTATTATTATATGGGGATTTATTTAAAAATTAACTAAATTTTCAAAAATTATCATTAATTTTTTGACTGTGTCCATCATACTTGTTGATTTTCACTTCAATCAACAAAATAGAAAAATTTATACTGAACTTTAACACAGCCCGTTTTTTGAACAAGATACTGAATTGTGAACAAATTAGCAACTTTTAGAATAAATTGAAATATTTCGACAAATTTCTGGTATGATGGGGTGACAGTATAGTAGCAAAGGGGATGAAAAAATGAGTAGTTTGATAAAAACTCCATTAATTGAGGAGTATGAAATTAATCCAAACACAATGGTCATCATGCCTATACAGTACGGAAGTAAGATTTATTCGCAAGTGTGGGAGCTTGACGATAGTATTATTTCTCCATTTAAACCGATTGATATTATTAAAAGTAGCTGTAAATTCTTTGGATCTAGTTACGAAGGACGGAAAGAAGGTACGACACAATTAACTGGTATTACTCATAAGACACCTATAACAATAGACCCCACAAACTTCATTTACTTTTTTCCAACTACTTCAGCGAGCAATCCTGATTGTGTATGGCTTTCACTTGAGCATATTCAACTACATAGGAGAGCAGATGCAAAAAATACTCAGGTCATTTTTAAAAATAAGCAATTTCTATCCATTCCTATATCCTGTAATTCCTTTAAAAATCAATTATTAAGGACAGTCTTACTAAAGAACACACTAATTAGCAGAATCGAAGAATCAGAAAGGAAGGCTTTGTATTTTATTAATGGGCGAAAAAATAATCAAACGGCTGAAAGACAGCCTTCATATCCAAACAGAAGTATTGATTAGCTAAAACAGAAGCATGAAAAACACTCTCATGCTTCTGTTTTTGTGTTAAACTGCTTCTGAAGATTATGTTTACATAAATAAAACTCTAAGAGTTCCTGCACTTTGTTTCGAATACGTGGATTAAAGTAGTTATGCTGCTCCTCATACCCTTTATAAAGAAACAAAAACATGGTAAATGCCTCATCATGGTTCAACTGCTGTACTTTTAGTTTATTTTTATACATATAGCTTTTAACCTCTTTAAGCTCTGTTTGGATGACTTTCATGGTCTCTTCAATTAGATTAATATATGGCTGTTTAAGCTTAAATGGGCTTTTATTAATGACAACAAGATCACGGTTTAAAACAGTCAATACCATTGGTAGGTAGATGGCTTGCTCGATTATGTTTCGATCCTTTTCAGGAATTCTCGTCATAATCCCATTCTCCTTTCAATAAAAATCTTCCCTATAACATAGATAATTATTTCTTTCCATTGTCAGAAAGTCTTAGAACAAAACAAGAACGTTTGTTCTCGTTTTATTCTACAACTAAACATTTGCTTTTGCAATGGTATTCGCGAAAGCAGGAAATTTAATACGAGTGTCGAAATAAAAATTTAGTGTTTCAAAGAAAGGATGGTCATTGATGGCAGAAAAAAGACAGATAAAAACGGAAGATTTATTTCAATTAAAGTCAGTAGTAGACCCTCAGTTGGCTACAAACGGAATTGATTGTGTGTATGTTGAAACAACGATGCTTGAGGAAGAAAATAAATATGCATCAAATTTGTTTTATATAAATGTTGAAGAAAAAACGAAGCCTGCACAATGGACGTTTGGAAAATACCGCAATCACTCACCACGCTGGTCACCTGATGGGGAACAATTAGCATTTGTCTCAGACCGAAATGGAAAGGGACAAATCTTTGTCATGAACAAAAAAGGTGGAGAAGCACGTCAAGTAACAACATGTCCGAACGGAGTAAGCAATCCAGTCTGGTCTCCAGACGGCACGAAAATTGCTTTTAACACGGCGTTGAAAAAAGATGAAGATTTATCCCAAGAAAATAAAGCTGAGGATAAAAAGGAAAAGGAGCTTATTCCACTAGAAGTAAATCAAATGATGTATAAATCTGATACAGTAGGCTTGTGGGATGGGACGTATCAACAAATTGCTGTCGTTCATATTAATACGGAGAAAATGGAGCTTTTAACGTTTGGAGAACATCACTATCAGCTGCAAAGCTGGTCACCTAATGGGAATGAGATTGCTCTAACTGCAAATTTAAGTGAGGATAAAGATTTTTCCTTTATTAATGACGTCTATTTGCTTAATATGGAATCGAAGGAGTTACAAAAACTGACAGCTGGAACGGGTAGTTTTGGAAACGTAACATGGTCTCCTGATGGCAATTATTTAGGCATGTTCGGCCATGAGAGAGAGTTTGAAATCGCAACACATATGAAGTTATGGGTTTATCATATTGCTTCAGGTGAGCTTATATGTTTGACAGCTGAATCTGATATTCCTGTGGGGGATTATGCAATCGGTGATTTTCAGCAAGGTGTAACTACTCCTGGTATTCTTTGGAGCGAGGATAATTATAGCTTTTATTTTATCGCAACGGATCACGGAAATACAGTTGTTTATTATGGCTCAATAGATGGCGTGCTATATCCAGCATTATTAGATAATCAGCATGTGTACGGACTTTCGACAGGTGGACAACTAGATCGAGTAGTCGTTGCCATTAGTAAACCAACCGATCCGGGAGATTTATTTTTACTAACTGTAACAACGGGAGATTTGGTTCAGTTAACAAATGTGAACGAAAAGTTCAAACATGAAGTAGTGATTACCGATGTAGAGCCGATCCAATTCAAGTCAACAGGTGATTGGGATGTGCATGGATGGCTAATGAAGCCAATTGATTATCAAGAGGGTAATAAGTACCCGTTAATTGTTGAAATACATGGTGGACCGCATATGATGTATGCAAATACATATTTTCATGAATTTCAATGCCTCGCAGCACAAGGATTTGCTATTCTCTACATTAATCCCCGCGGAAGCCATGGCTATGGGCAAGCTTTTGTAGATGCCGTTAGAGGGGATTACGGAGGCAAGGATTACGAAGATATTATGAATTCTGTTGATTATGTGTTGGAGAACTACGATTTTATTGATGAAAATCGTTTAGGTGTAACGGGTGGAAGCTATGGTGGCTTTATGACCAATTGGATCGTCGGGCATACGAATCGCTTTAAAGCGGCCGTTACGCAACGTTCTATAACAAATTGGATAAGCTTTTCTGGTGTAAGTGATATCGGGTATTATTTTACCGAGTGGGAAATGAAGTGTCATTTAAGCGATGTAGAAACACTATGGAAGCATTCACCACTAGCTTATGTAGATAAAATTGAAACACCACTGCTCATTCTTCACAGTGAAAAAGATTATCGGTGTCCGATTGAACAAGCAGAGCAGTTGTTTATCGCCTTAAAGCATCGTAAGAAAACAACAAGCTTCATTCGCTTCCCAGAATCCAATCACGAACTTTCAAGAAGTGGGAAGCCTAACTTAAGAATAAGTCGTTTAAACTATATCATTAATTGGCTCAAAGACTATTTAAATTAGAAACAACGAAAAACCGTAGGTCTCAAGAAGACTTACGGTTTTTCATTTTACAAAACATGGTTGTGAGCAGATACTCATGATTGTTTTATCTCTTCAAAAAAATACCATTACAAGAGAAGAAACTTTTCTATTAAAAAAGTAGTCATATATAATTAGGGGGTACTAGTAAATAGAAAGAAGGATTAGTATATGAGATCTGAACATAAAAAGAAAAATAAACGAGGAATAGGGAAGAAGCTTGCTCTAGTCGTCGTTCTTATGTTTGCTGGGATTATTGGTTATTCCTATTACCAATTTAAACAGGGTGTCGCTCAATCAGCAGAGAAAGCAAGTACAACTATGAAAGAAGAATATGAGTTTCATGGAGATAAAGATAAGTTCGGGGGAACTAATATCCTGTTAATTGGTACTGACTCTCGTGGAGAGAAGAAATCAAGATCAGATACGATTATGATTGCTCAATATCATCCGGAAAAAGGCAGCTACAAATTAATGTCAATAATGAGAGACACGTATGTAAATATACCTGGGCATGGGAAAAATAAAATAAATGCCGCATTTGCTTTAGGTGGACCAGAATTATTAAGACAAACGATTAAAGAAAACTTTGATATAGATATCCAATATTATTCGATTGTCGACTTCGATGGATTTGTTAGTCTCATCGATGAAGCTTTTCCAAACGGTGTAGAAATTGAAGTTGAAAAGGCGATGTCAGCCAATATTGGGGTATCACTTGAGCCAGGTTTACAAAGGCTTGATGGTGAGCACCTTCTTGGATATGTTCGTTTCCGTCAGGACGCAGTCGGAGATTTTGGTAGAGTGGAACGACAACAAAAAGCATTGAAGGAAGTAGCTAATCAATTTGCCCAATTAGAAACGGTCGCAAAGCTCCCTAAATTAATCGGTGTTATGACCCCCTATGTGAATACGAACATGGATGCAGGAGATATTCTTTATATCGGAAAAGATTTTCTCTCAAAGAAAAATCGCAATATCGAAACGCTTCGAGTTCCTGTAGATGGTTCTTACGATGGTCAGCGTATTAATGGAGTTGGCTCCGTTCTAGCTATTGATTTTGAACAAAATAAACAAGCAATTAATGAATTTTTAGCTAAATAAAACTACATTTTTTAAAAAAGGTGTACAATAAATAGAAAATAAACAAACGAAAATAATAAGATTATTATAATGAGTCATCGCCAGTGAAGTAAGAGGAGATTTCAATATGGATTTCGAAATGTTCAAGGATTTATTTACACTAGAGAAAATAATGGAATTAATCGAAAAATACCGTTCGTTTGGACCATTACCAGGAATATTACTGCCGATGATTGAAGCATTTTTGCCATTCCTACCACTTTTTTTATTCGTAATGGCAAATGCGAACGCATTTGGACTTGGGCTAGGTTTTTTGTTATCTTGGATTGGCTCAATATGTGGAGCACTGCTCGTTTTTCTACTAGTTCGTAAATATGGGCAAAAGAGAATTTTAGGTGTTTTAAAGAAACACACGAAAGTACAAAGGCTAATGGCTTGGGTAGAAAAGAATGGTTTTGGACCATTGTTTATTCTCTTATGTTTTCCGTTCACTCCTTCTGCGGTAGTAAACATTGTAGCTGGCTTATCGAAAATTAGCATTGCCCAATATATGCTTGCTGTATTAACTGGAAAAGCGGTGATGATTTTTACGATGAGCTTTGTAGGCTATGATATTTATTCACTCATAACC
>JAEWIG010000214.1 GCA_023387295.1 Bacillota bacterium
TTCCAAGCTGTTGATGAGGGTTCGATTCCCTTCACCCGCTCCATTGATATAATGGGCCTATAGCTCAGCTGGTTAGAGCGCACGCCTGATAAGCGTGAGGTCGATGGTTCGAGTCCATTTAGGCCCATCATTTATAAATTGTTCCGCAGTAGCTCAGATGTAGAGCATTCGGCTGTTAACCGAACGGTCGTAGGTTCGAATCCTCTAAGGCACGTTAACTTTATAGGCTAAAGGATAGCTGACCATGAGTACGTTATTGTGGTTAGCTATCCTTTTGTATAAGTACATAAAGGGATAGCTTTAGATAAATGCAGATTTACAACGATAAGGAAATTTCAACTAATAAATCTAGCAGTAAAATACTACACATCGAGTTCCTTCAAGGAATAAAAAGTAATTTTTTACTATCAATGAACTGGCTCATTATCATTAATATACCTCCTATTTTCTCCAATACTTCTAAATCTTCCACTCCTATTAATCTCTGGCAAATTTTTTAAATAACGGTATATCAAAGCCCATAATTTCTTGTGTAAAATAAACTTTATTGTAATACTTGGTGACCCCACGAACAGTCACTGAGTCTTTGCTTCAGCTTTTTAAATATTTTTTTCATTCTTTGGAACCAGTTCTGTCCATTTGAACTTCAATGCTATATAAATAATAAGCACTGTTAACCCCTCAGCAACTGGGAAAACAAGCCAAATGCTATCGGGACCGAAGAGATTAGGAAAAATCAAAATTAAAGGGATGAATAATATAATACTGCGACAAAAAACAATCAAAGTCGCAATTCTGATTTTTCCAATTGATTGATAAAACTCAACTAAGACCATGTTGATTCCTAAAAATAAATATCCGACAAAAAAATAAACGATCCCTGTTTTTGTATATTCTATTACTTCAGGAATATCGATTCCGAACAAGCTGATCATTAAATCTTTTCCAACAAATCCAACCATAAATATAGTTACTCCAAGACTAACTCCTGTGATAATCGCAATCCGGATAATTTGTTTCATGCGTTGAAAGAGTTTTGCACCATAATGGAAGCTTGTAATCGGTTGTAAGGCTGCTCCTATTCCGATAAAGAGCATTAGAAACACTGTATGCATATAGTTAACAACTGCATAGGCAGCTACCCCTATTTCTCCAACAAAATGGCTAAATGTTATATTGAATGCAATCATCATCACTGCGGTTGCGCCTTCCACGACAAAACTTGGAAAACCAATAGAGAGGATGTTACCCAGAGTAGGAAAATCGAATTTCGTTCGTACCAATCCTAACTGTCTTTTCTTCGTTAAAAAGTGAGTAAGTAAAACGAGAGTTCCTATAATAGTACCTAATACAGTTGCATAGGCAGCTCCTTTTACCCCCCACTGGAAAACAAAAATAAAGAGATAGTTGAACCCTATGTTCATAATAGCTGTTACGACCATCCCAAGCATCGCAAGAGTAGGGTTACCGTCGTTTCGAATAAAGATACTCAAAATATTCTCAAGCACAAAAACAAGCCCAAATAAAAGGATTATATGAAGATAATCGGTAACAAACGAAATAATTGAATCGTTTGCCCCCAATAGATAAGCAAGTTTTTGTTCGAACAATAGACAGAATCCTATAAGCAATCCTGTGACGAAAACGGCAAGTACGATTGATTGTGTAAATATTTCTTTTGCACGAGCTGAATTATTTTGCCCGAGTGCAATGGAATATAGCGTGGCTCCACCCATGCCGATCCATAAAGAAATGGATAGAATCACCGAATATATCGGCACTGCGATATTAACACCTGCTAAACCTTTTTCTCCAACACCATGACTAACAAATAGACCGTCTATTAATATGTTGATTGCCATCAAAATCATTCCGAACAAGGAAGGAATTAAATACTTCATAAATAATTTTCTTGGCTCCATTGTTTGCATCATTGAATGATTGTTTCCCATTATAAATACCACCTGAAGTTAATTTCTTTGAAGTCTGCTCCGTTTTTTAATGCTGCCTTTCTATGGTACGATGATAAGGTATACGGTTACCATATAGTCAAGAGTTTTGAGGTGGGAAAATTGGAATCAAAAAAGAAACTATTTACTACAGGCGAATTTGCAGATTTATGTAGTGTAAAAAAGCAGACACTTTTTCATTACGATGATGTTGGTCTTTTAAAGCCAGAATATAAAAAAGAGAATGGATATCGCTATTATTCCATTCAGCAAGCCGAAGTTTTTAGCGTTATTGACATGTTAAAAGAAATTGGTATGTCTTTAACAGAAATTAAAGACTTCCTAAATGTTAAAACCCCAAAGGAAACCATCGAATTATTAACCGAAAAAGAAGAGATGATGAGAAGGAAAATTGTTAAAATGCAACGGACACAGCGAATTATTCAAAATAAGAGAAAACAAATTGAAGTTGCATTAAGTTTAGATTTTGATCAGCTTAGTATTGAAGAGATGGAATCGGAACACTATGTATTAAGTGAAAGTATTATAAACTCCTCAGATAAAGAAATTACGAAATCGATTATGGAATTCATTAAATATACAAAAAGAGAAGAGCTTGATTTAGGATATCCTATTGGGGCATTAATTCGTCAGGAACAGGTTGAATTAGGGAACTATGATAATTACTCACACTTTTATTTACGTGTGGATCCATCTAAAGTAGCAGATCCCTATATCAAAAATGCCGGAAAGTATGTGGTTGCCTACCATGAGGGGAGCTATTTAACGATTCAAGAAACATATGAGAAGGTGAAAGCTTTTTTATTCGACAAAGGCTATCAGATTTGTGGTGACAGCTTTGAAGAGTATGTACTTGATGAGGTAAGTGTAAGTGGTTTTGATAATTATGTAACAAAAATTATGATACAGGTAGAAAAAAGCTAAGCAAGTTGAGGATATGCTTCAAAGGTCAGCAATGGGGTTAAGTAAAATGAGTAAAAAGATTCCGCAAAAAGTAGTTGCTTAATTTTAGCTAGGAATCAAATTAACTGTAAAATCAGCAATAATAATAGCAAAAAAGGCATCCGATTCATTCGATGCCTTTTAGTCAT
>JAEWIG010000223.1 GCA_023387295.1 Bacillota bacterium
TTCCAAGCTGTTGATGAGGGTTCGATTCCCTTCACCCGCTCCATTGATATAATGGGCCTATAGCTCAGCTGGTTAGAGCGCACGCCTGATAAGCGTGAGGTCGATGGTTCGAGTCCATTTAGGCCCACCATTTATTAATTGTTCCGCAGTAGCTCAGTGGTAGAGCATTCGGCTGTTAACCGAACGGTCGTAGGTTCGAATCCTACCTGCGGAGCCATTTTTTATTTATGGGGAAGTACTCAAGAGGCTGAAGAGGCGCCCCTGCTAAGGGTGTAGGTCGGGTAACCGGCGCGAGGGTTCAAATCCCTCCTTCTCCGCCATACTTATACAATGGGCCTAAAGCTCAGCTTGATAGAGCATACGCCTTCTAAGCGTACGGTCAGAGGTTCGAATCCTCTAAGACCGTTAATTATATAGGTTAAAGGATAGCTGTCCATGATTACGTTATTGTGGTTAGCTATCCTTTTGTATATGTATATAAATAGGAGTAAAAGAACGTTTCTTGGTTGTATAGCACTAAGATTTGAATTTTGTCATTGCCTCAACAAAATCACTTTAAGAATCCTTCAAATATCTGCTTGTTGTCGTACCCCTTTGTATAGAACAGGCTTTTTCTTCAAGAGAATAGTCAAATTTGGTTTAATTACCTGTGAACAACACTACATTAAAGTGCATGCTTAATATAAAATTAAACCGCCGTATACAGATCCGTACGTACGGTGGTGTGAGAGGTCGGATAATCAATTGATGATTATCCTCTTACTCAATGCGGAGGAAAGTTGAATATAAAAGAAAAGGGTAAATAAAGTTACAAATGAAATATAGGTGAGGGAAAGGAGCTAAGAATGGAGAGTAAAAAAGTAAGTAATATAGTTAAAATGATTTGGTGGGCAGTCTTTATCATTATTACGGCATGGAGTGCATATATGTTGTTTGATGGTAGAGGAACGAAAGCTTTCATGGGATTGTTAACGATAGTTAGCTTACTTGCAATTGGTATCTGGCAAAGAAAGTCACGTTATGCATTTCCAGATTTCTTTGCCGGAATGACATATGTGTTTATTTTTATTGCTGTAGGATTGGGAACGTTTGGTGGGTTTTATAGCATTCCTCATTTTGATGATTTTCTCCATTTAACTTCAGGGATATGGATTGGATATGGAGCATGGATCATAATGGAGCTATTAGTAGGAAAAGCGATTATTAATCAGCTTCCTAAGCTCTTTATTGGGTTGTATATTATTATATTTGCGCTAGCAATCGCAGGAGCATGGGAACTTCTTGAATTTGCTGGTGATAAACTGTTTCATTTCACAGCACAAGGTCGAGGTCATGATGATACGATGTTTGATATGATTGATGGATTAATCGGAGGTATCATCGCAACTGCTTTTATTATCAGAAGTCATAGCAAGAAGTAAAGCTAAACGGGGTATCGTCTATTGTGGACGGTACTCTTTTTTGTTTAAGAAACAAGAAAACCTTCCCTATATTTTGATACTTTTAAGTTTAAATAATGAATTTTTAAAATATTCTATCTGTTTCATGGGATAATAGTGTTATCTATACAGAGAAGAAAATATATGGGGGAGATCAAATTTGAAGAAACTCATAGTTATTCTGATTGGGATCATGCTTTTGGTTTTGATTTATAGGGGAATCAGTCCTAAGGAAGTAAGCAATCTTTCAATAGAAAACGTCGAACCACCAAAAATAGAAAAAGAAACTCCAATTGATAACCCCTCTAGCATAGAAAAAACCAGAAAGGTAGTTTCGAATACAGATCGATTAAACCGTTTGCCTAAATATGAAGAAGAAGGATTAGAGTGTAAAGCAATCAATGGTCCACTTGAACGAGGGGATTGTTTTCAAAAAGTTAATGAAGATTACTTAATTTTGCAAGTGAGAGAAACGAAACAGGTTTTTTATTTTCCTGCTAGTCGAGAACAAGATGATTGGAAAAATGTCTTTCATTTACCGATTGGAGAAAATGATTACTTAGGAGAACTCATAAAAGAAGAGCATTACGATGATTATATCGACGAGCTTTCTACTACAGGAACGAATGATCAAAGGGGATTAGAAAGAGTCCAGGATTTTTGGTATGTTTTTTCCAAACTTATTCCGAGCGAGTACAGGCCGAATTTAAAGCGGATATATTGGACAGATACTGGCCCAATGGAAGCCTACGGTTTTGGATGGGAAGAGAAAGATCTGCAAGAACATTATCTGATGCTGTCTCATAATGCTGCGGAATATCATGGCTTACTCAAGAATACAATTATCCATGAGTTTGCCCATCTGCTTACATTAACTGGTGATCAAGTTGACATATACGATGAAACTGAACCTGCTATTTGGAAAAAAGGTACAGGTGACTGCCCTACATATTCTACTAGAAAATTATGTGTGAAAAAAGATAGCTATTTATATCCATTCTATCAACAATTCTGGGCTGATATAGAAGATGAGTGGATGGCTATTAAATGGGATTCTGAAACAGAATACAAGGAATTTTTCTATCTTTATGAAGATCGCTTTTTTAATAGTTATCAAGGAACAAGTCCATTAGAAGACATTGCGGATACATTCACTTTTTTCGTGATTACGAATAGTACCGAAGCGAAAGAGCAACAAGGAACAAAATATGAAAAGCTTCTCTATTTTTATCAATTTGACAAGCTTGTTCAATTGCGTACAGCTATTTTAGAAAATATGTATGATTTATCGATGAAGGATAGAGAGTTATATTAGGAGATTGATTCAAGCACTTATGCAAGCCAGGGAGAGGATATAAAGAAATTATTTATATTCTCTTCTTAACCAACCTATGAGTGATCAAGGCTGTCATTTTGATAGTTTTTTCCTACAGCAAAATAACTGACAGGTTAATAAAAGTCTTCATATTCTGTAAAAGCCTTTCATAACCTCTGCTAATTTTTGTGGAGCTTCTTTATTAACTTCATGTCCTGCCTTTTCTATAAATGTAATTTCTGCCTTTGTTATATTCTCTGCCAGACCTTTTGCTGCGCTTTTATTTACAGTGTCTCTTTCTCCGCAGATGATTAACGTATCACATGAGATGTCTTTTAAACGGCTACTAAAATTTAAATTTTGCATGGAATTTGTCAAACGAATAAAATCTTTTTTCTTCAATCCTGTTTTTGGAAAATAAGAATCAGGTATAAATCTAAAAATTATATTTTGAAGCTTAAGTAATGTTTTGGGCATTACATATTGTGCTCCTATCAATACCAATGATTTTATTTTTTCGGGATAATCTATAGCATAATTCAATGCTAGAATAGCACCTAATGAAAGCCCACATAAATGCAACTGCCCGGGAATGCTATTACAATACGCAGAAAAATCACTGTACAAATTTTCATATGTGCTATCCTTTTCTCTTAAAAAGCTAGATAGCTCTAATGAAATTGCATCATCTATTTCCTTCATATTAGAAAGTGTATGGTTCCAACTAGATGCGTCTTGTCCAAGGCCATGAATTAAGATATATGTCATTTTATACTACCTCTTAATTTTTCATTAATTACTTCATTTATACGTTCTATATCCTCGTTATCCGGACCAATACTTTTATATCATTAGCTTCAATTCTTGATTTGTAGAAGTCATGAACTATCGTATATTTAGTTCCAAGGTTTTCATTAGTGTAATAAGGATTTAGATCCTCTTTTCTGGAAGTCTTGAATAAATATCAAATAAATCCTTAACAACTTGTTGGAAATCCTCTCTACCATTTCCGTTTATCTCCGCATCTAATCTTGCATATATAATTAGCAAAAGACTTTTGGCATCCGCTTCTTCTAATAATCGAATTTTTTCTTTTACTTTTTCAATTTCTAACAACAAGAATCACCCTTAATTTTTACTAGATTAAATAAAATGGTATAACAACTAATATATAACTTTTTAAAGATTGTGTTAATAGTTTTCCAATTTTGTTTATTAACTACTGGGAGGGGCTTTAAACATTAAAGGAGTTTTCTGTACCAATAACAACAAACCAAGTAAACGTTTATGAAAAACATTTACTTATATATAAATATATATTAATATCGTTATTGGGTGGTGGTTAATTTGAATTTTCAAAGTATAATGACAGAACAGTTAGTGGAAGGTTATCAATTAAATCAATTTGAATATCAATGTTTATTTTGTGATAGCAAGTTTCATGTGGATGAAGTGTTTCCTTGGCAGAATAAGTTTTTAACTGCTGAAGGGATGATGAAACAACATATTATCGAGAAGCATCACTCTCCTTTTCATGCGATTATGCAGCTAGATAAAAAAATAACAGGATTATCTGATGTCCAAATGGAAATGCTGCAATTTTTTTATGAGGGACTTCCGGATAAGGAGATAGCGGTTAAAAGCAGTGTAACAAGTGTATCTACTGTACGGCAGCATCGATTTAAATTACGTGAAAAAGAAAGACAAGCAAAAATTTTGTTAGCACTAATGCAGTTGATCAATGAACCAAATACATATGATGTTCATTCGGGGGCTAAGCAAGTGGATGAGAGATATAGTATTGAAAAAGCAGAACGAGAAAAGGTATTAAAAACATATTTTAAAACTGGATTAGATGGAGGAATTGAAAACATTCCTAGCAAAGAAAAGAAGAAACTAATCATTTTACAGCACATCATCAAACGGTTTGATGTTGAAAGAAAATATACGGAAAAAGAAGTGAATGAAATTTTAAAAACGGTTCATCCTGACTTCGTTTCATTACGACGTCATTTGATTGAATATGGATTCATGAATCGTAACACGGATAATTCGTCTTATTGGGTCAAGGCTTAACAAGATTAAATGAACATGAAAATCTCATTGGTAAACTATTAAACGATACAAATGGATGACCTAACTCTATTTTATTGATGATGCCAATAGATAGTTTTTAGTTCAATATTTGCATCATTTATGGGGAGCTAATGAGGATGTTTAAAAATTTTACAATCTTAAAAGAGGAAAAAGAATATAAAAAATTATTCAGTGCGGGAGTCATAAATGGGATAGGAGATTGGTTCAGTCAAATCGCGGTCCTTACCCTATTGCTTATTCTTACAGACTCTGGTTTAGCAGTTGGATTGACTTTATCAATTAAACTACTGCCATACTTGATTTTTGGACCTATTGGAGGGGTTTTAGCAGACCGATATTCAAGAAAGAAAATAATGATTGTTACGGATATAATTCGCGCTCTATTAATCCTTCCATTACTTTTAGTAGATACGGTTGACGAAGTGTGGATTATTTACGTTGTTACTTTTTTAAGTTCTATTTGTAATGCTGTTTATTCTCCAGCAAGAAATTCTTTGTTACCATCAATCGTTAAAAAGGATAATTTGCTTCAAATAAATGCTTTAGAACAGGTATTATTAGGGATTGTGTTAGTCGTTGGGGCCATATTTGGAGGAGTATTCGCTAAATTATTTGGAGCGGATGCAATTTTTATCATGAATTCTATCTCTTTCATCTTAGCAGCTCTTTTCATTTCAACGCTTAAAACTTCTAATCAATCTATTTCTTCTGAGAATACGAAAAATGATTTTAAAAAATCAGAAGTAAACTATAAAATGATGATTAAAAATGTGATGCAATCCGCCTTACTTAGAGCGATGATTTTGTTGTTTGCCTTATGGCCGATTGGGGATGGCATCGTTAACTTATTAATCAGTGTCTATGCTGTCCAAGTTTTTGGGATGGAGCATATAGGTGTCGGTGTTTTTTATGGCGCGTTAGGTTTAGGGTTAGCATTAAGCTCGAGCTTAACCAGTTTACTTCATAAACAAATTAGAACGTTTGCCATTTTAGCGCTCATCTTAGAAGGATTGTTCAATGTGTTTTTAAGCCAATCTCCATCCTTCGGAATAGCTGTGGTCTTTCTAATATTGAGTACGATTTTTGGAGGAGTAGGGATTGCATGCAATCAAACGATCATTATGAGAAATGTTCCTTCCAATTATTTAGGCAGCTTTTTTGCCATCATCACAACAATCGAAAATGTCATTATGGGGATAATGATGGCACTCGGAGGTTTCCTTTTAAGTTGGCTAGAGCCTCGAACACTAGGTTTATTTGCAGGCCTATTCTTTATGGTTGTTGGTGTTTTGTTAGCTCCATTTATCATTAAAGCAAAAGAATTGAAAGAAGAAGTTTCAAAATAGTTTTCAATGAGTATTTGTATAATTATTTTGAGAATTCGTCAATGTTTGTCTCATTAGAATCCGAATGTACCTTCGGATTTTTTTATGGGGAAAAATCACCGGTACATTTAATTTAGTGCGAACAAAGCAAGAGAAACAAGAGAATGGTCCCCTAGTTCGTTTTATTTCTGAATTTTTTGAAACTTAATCTCGAATAATACCGTCAATAGGGTGGAAATGGAAGGAGGTTATAAGTTTATTATGGATGCTGAGACAGATTCCATTCATTTTAGGAAGATAATGAAGGAAAATGGTGAATATTTGATTCGTTTAGCTTTTTATTATGTTAAAAACTGGTCCACAGCAGAGGATATTGTACAGGATGTATTTATTACTTTTTATCAAAAATCTGACCAATTTGAAAACAGATCTTCGGTAAGAACCTATTTAGCTAGGATTACCGTAAACAAGTGTCACGATTATTTGCGAAGTTGGAAGCATAAGATTCAACTTTACTCTAATTTAATTTTTGCACAGTCAGCGTCTAATAAGAATTCACCTGAACATTTAGTAATGAATAAAGACAAGAATAATAGGTTGATTAAAGAAATTCTAGAAATGCCCATTAAGTATAGAGAAGTTATTTTACTTTACTATTATCAAGAATTTTCAATCCTTGAAATTAGTAAAATACTAAATTGTTCCGAAAATACAGTGAAAACACGTTTGTCGAGAGCAAGGTCTATTCTTAAAAGTAAATTTGAAGGAATCGAATGGGAGGTAATCCTAAATGAACAACATTAAAAAGAGATTAGATGATTATGTTGGCGAAACTCCTCGGTTTACGGTTTCCTTAGAAAATAAAATAATGGATAAAGTGTCTACATTAGGGGGGGAAAGAAACAGAAAGATTAACCTCTTTAATAAGATAAGATTAAGTTTTTTATTTGTCATATGTACGACTGTTGCAGTTGTATCTACCCTTTCAATGATCATAAATCCCGAAACAAATAATAATACAATAACTGATCCAGATACTTTTCCCGATATTCCATTTGTTGATGACATTGATAAAGATATGCTCGTTATTGAATACTTATATGATGGAATGGAGCGGGGAAACCGTGATTATTTTGCATATCCTCTCGTTATTGATCCGTTATCCTACGAGGGTAAGCCTGTGTCCAGGGGGGATGTCATTATTTATGACGATAAATTTTTTGATGGCTCAGTGGGAACAGTTGTGTCTAGAGTTATAGGATTACCAGGTGAAAATATAGAGATAAAAGATGGTCAAGTGTACATTAACGATCAAATTTTAGATACGTTTTACGGAAAAGCACATGTCAGGGGATTTGCGACATTTGAAGATTATGCAAAGGCATTCGACAAAAATGGCGTTGACTATGTGGCTGACGTCATCAAGCAAAGCTTTCTTTTAGAAATGGAAGTAGCGCTTGGGAACGACGAATATTTAGTTGCTACTGATGATTGGGGAAGAGGGAAGGTAAAAGTAATCAAACAAATTGAGATTAATGGTCAGGTTCTAGGTTATCAGAAAAAGAGGTAGCAGCTAGTCTTGGAGGTTGAACAGAAAACATCAAAAGTTGAACACAAAACAACCTAACTTGAACACAAAAGATGGGAGGTTGAACGCAACCCAAAAAACATATGGACGATTCTTTTGTTTTATAAGCAAGAGAACCGTCTCTATGTTTCTGCTGATCAAACTTCATTCTGCTGAAGAAGAATCCATTTCGATAAATTTTTAATCAAAATGGATTCTTTTTTATATTGTGGAGGGATATTTAAAAGGCCTGTTTTATCCGCAAAAATTCTTAAGAATTCTTAAGGATTTTTGCCGTTCCCTCTTAAGGTTTGAATTTTAAAGTATGATTATCAATTCAAACTGCTGAGGTGCATAAACGTGAACAAACTATCTTTCTTATATCAATTTATAGTGAACCCAAAAACAGTAGGTGCTATTCTTCCTAGTTCAAGTTATCTTGGCGATAGAATGATGGAAAGAATCGATTTTAAGAAAGCAAAATACATTGTTGAATACGGTCCAGGCACAGGTGTGTTCACAGAAAAATTGATTAAAAACAGAGATCCTACGACAGTGATTTTATTAGTGGAAAATAATAAAGAATTTTATTCATTACTTAAAGAAAAATATAAAGAGGAAGGTAATTTATTTATTGTATCTGGATCAGCTGAAAATATTGAACAGTATTTGAGGAAGTTTAATATCCCTTATGTTGATTATGTTATTTCTGGCCTTCCTTTTTCGAGTTTACCCAAAAATGTTTCATCTAAAATATTATTAAATACCACCAAAATATTAAAAGAGGATGGACGATTTATTACTTTCCAATACACAAAATTAAAAAAGGCATTCATTAAACAATTTTTTACCAAAATTGATATGAAAAGAGAGTTTAGAAATTTCCCGCCTGCCTACATTTTTAGTTGCACTACTTCAAAAAAATATACGGAGGAACTGTTTCATGTCCAGAATACTAATTGTTGATGACGATAAAGAAATCAGAAATCTTATCTCAGTTTATTTAGAAAATGAAGGTATGGAAACTCAAAAGGCTGAAGATGCTATTGAAGCCATGGAGATGCTAGAAAAAAATGAGTTTGACCTAATTATTTTAGATATTATGATGCCAAAAATGGATGGAATTCAAGCATGTATGAAGATAAGAGAAGAACGTAGCATGCCCATCATCATGCTTTCTGCAAGATCAGAAGATATGGATAAAATCCAAGGTCTTGCTTCTGGTGCCGATGATTATTTATCTAAACCCTTTAACCCATTGGAGTTAATTGCTAGGGTGAAGTCTCAATTAAGAAGATATAAAAAATACAATACCGAATCAATCATTGATAAAAATATAATCGAAATAGGTGATTTAATCATAAATACAGATACACGCCAGGTTTGGGTACAAAAGAAAGAAGTGAGGCTGACTCCGAAAGAATTTGATATTTTAGAGCTTCTTGCTAGGAACAAAGGAATTGTCCTTAGTGTTGAAAAAATATATGAAGCTGTTTGGAAGGAAGACTTTTTTAAGTCAGATAATACAGTGATGGTCCACATTACAAAAATAAGAGACAAAATAGAGGAGGACCCGAAACGGCCAATATACATTAAAACAATTTGGGGTGTTGGGTATAAAATATGATGAATATAAAATTCTGGAATAAATTAACCGTAAAACTACTTGGTACCATTGCAATTAGTTTTTTTGTTACGGTTTTTTTATTCGGTATTCTTTCCCAATTAGTTTTTCATCTGGTCGGTATAAACTATTTTATAGATCTAAGTGAAGGAAAAGGCCGTTTGATGGCGTATCTAATCCTTTCACTTATTATCTTAAATTTTATTGTTGTTTTTTTGTTATTGGTACGAAAAAAATTATTATATTTGAAATCAATCTCCGAAACAGTTCAACAAATTGCTAATGGAAATTTAGGTTTAACAAATGAGATTAAAGGTAAGGACGAATTAGCTCAACTAGCTCAGAACATTAATTATATGTCAAAAGAGTTAGAAAATAAGTTTATCCATGAAAGACAATTAGAAAAGGCAAAAAATGAATTGATTACAAATGTATCTCATGATTTACGAACACCATTAACATCCATTATTGGCTATCTGAATTTAATAAAAAGTGGGCAATATGAAAATAGAGACCAATTTCAAGAATACTTTGAAACCATCTATTCTAAATCACATAGACTTAAATATCTAATTGATGAACTTTTTGAATTTACTCGTTTATCAAGTCCCAATGTTATATTAAATCTGAGTAGAGTTGACTTGCCGGGTTTATTGCAGCAAATAGTTGGAGAGTATATTCCAATATTCGAGGAAGAACAATTAAGTGTTCGAAAGTCGATAACAGATGAAGATATCCCTGTTTTAATAGATGTAGAAAAAATGGTTCGTGTATATGAAAACCTCTTTATGAATGCGATAAAATACAGCATAAAACCTTCTGATATACAAATATCCTTGAAATTTACCTGTAATACCGCAGTTTTACAAGTATCAAATAGAGTAGAAAAACCTCCCGTAGAAGATGTAAATAAATTGTTTGAACGGTTTTTTAAAGGAGATAAGGCAAGAATTGATGCACAAGGGACTGGTCTTGGTCTTTCGATTTCCAAAAGAATCGTTGAGCTTCATAATGGGGACATTCGTGCGGAGTACAAGGATGGTTGGATAAGCTTTATTGTTGAACATCCTGTAGATAATGATCATCTTAAGAATCCTTAATAATTTTAAGGTGTATTTCTTAATGTTCACTTCTTAACATGTTTATATGGAAATGTTGAGGAGAGTGAAGAAATTGAAAAAGAAATTTGTCATGATTGCTATTTGGATTTTATTCGTTTATATATTAAAGCACTTTGATTTGCTTTCATTTGATTTTAGAGCGGTAAAAGAATTTATATCAGAAAATAAAAATTATGCATCTTTACTGTTTATAGGCCTATGGATAGTTAGGTTATTATTTTTTATCCCAGGTACCCCTCTTATGATTTTGGGTGGAGTATGCTTCGGTCCAATTGAAGGTTCATTATTATCAACAGTAGGTATCGTATTAAGCACAACCTTGATTTATTTATTTTCAAGGAGTTTTGCTGGTAATAAAGTAAAAAAATATTTGGAGAATCGACACCCAGACTTGAACGATTTGTTGGAAAAATATAATTATAAGTTTCTGGCACTAGGAATTATTTGTCCAATAGCTCCTGCGGATGTAATAAGTTTCTTATCAGCTTCCATTGGTATAAAATATTCAACCTACATTCTAACAATAATCATTGCGAATACCCCAATAAGGATGTTATATAGTTTTGTGGGCACTAGCCTTACTGAAACTAAGGTTGGTCTAGTTTTAGTTATAGTATCATTAGTATTTGTATTTATTATATCTATAAAAATTTGGAACACTCTTAAGCAAAAGCAACAAACAGAGTTACTACAAGATTAACAAGAAACTATCCAACTTCCCCAATTCAGGTGGATCCAGAATCTTTATTCTATCAACTCATCGGATCACCTGAAAAACACCCATTAAATCCAATCCATAAAATGTAACATTTTTATACGTATATAACATTTATTTCATTTTTTTTAACATTTCTATGAATCCGTAATGATAGCACTTCAAATTAATGTAACCGCAATTGACGTTGGGAATCATTCTCACTATAATAACATAATGTTAAAACGTTATTTTTGGAGGTTATCTAATTGGTTTTTTTTCTCGCTGTACACAAATTAGCACTGGTTCTTTCAATGGTATTTGGAATAATTTGTGCTTTTAAGTTCAAAAATAAAGTTAAAAAAACTCATGGTCTACTATCATTGATAACAGTTATTTCTATATTACTATATTTAATTCAATCACATTTTGATAGTTTCGGATATACCGTATATGGGCTATTACTTTTAAGTTCGTACGTTGTAGGGAAATATGTTAAACATGAAAGAGCATTTTGGGGGCATATTATCTTGTTTGTTATTTCAATCATATGGCTCGTTGTGATTCATGTTGTGTGAGAAGGGAAAATAGGATGAAGAAAAAAGTAATGTTTATCTTAGGATGGTTAAGTTTTATTGTTGGGATGATAGGGGTAGTGTTCCCGATTTTACCTACAACTCCATTTATACTGTTAGCAACGTTACTTTTTGCAAACAGCTCAGATAAATGTGAAGCATGGATTAAAAAGAGTAAAGTTTACAAAAAATACGTATTAGAATACAAACGAAATAATGGATTGTCAATGAAGCAAAAAATCGAGATTTTATCTATGACTTCAATTTTATTAGCAATAAGTGCAATCATTATTGAGAATACTCACGTACGATTATTTTTACTTGGTTTATTTTTCGTAAAATTAATCGTTTTATTGAAATATATTCCAACTAGTAACAAGAGAGAGGTGGTCGAATGATTCAAAAAGAAATGATGGTATATGCAAAACGATATCGTATTCAAAAACCACTAGCTTTGGTTACTGTTTTGCAAATTGGAAACTTAATTGCCAATATTATTATTGCATTTAACATAGCGAGTATTATTTCTAATATGTTTACAAATGCAGAGGTAATTATTGATGGGAAACTAGTAGCTGGTACGCTACTGCTAATAGTTATAAAAGGTTTATGTAATTACTATTCAACAAAGATTACCCATTACACATCACATGAGTTGAAGTATAGATTAAGAAAAGATTTGTTATCAAAGCTGTTGTCACTTTCCCCGCAAGAAATTACAAATTTACAAATAAGTAAAATCAGTCAATTAAGTGTGGAGGGTATTGAAAATATTGATGTCTATTACAGTAGATACTTACCACAACTATTTTATAGCTTGTTCGCTCCAATCATACTTTTTATTATATTAGCAAACATTCATTTAAAAATTGCCTTATTTCTTCTCATAAGTATGTGTTTTATTCCTATTCTTATTGTTGCAGGCGTAAAGATAGGTAAAAAGATCTTTTTCTCTTATTGGAATAAGTATTTGAATGTAGGTAAAAAATTCGTAGAAGGTATAGAAGGCCTTAAAACGTTAAAAATGTACAATGGTGACGAAGCTTTTCATAAGATAATGAATGAAGAATCTGAGGAATTTCGTATTATGACAATGAAAGTATTACGAATGCAACTCCAATCAATTACACTAATGGATTTGGTTTCGTATGTGGGTACTGCTTTAGGAATCGTTTTTTCACTAATAGCTTATGGAAATGGTAGTATTTCTTTATTTGGGTTTATTTGTTTAGCTTTGTTATCAATCGAATTTTTTGTCCCTATGCGCCTTTTGGGTTCCTATTTTCACGTGGGCTTAAATGGAATGAGTGCGCTTAATCGTCTTTCTAGCATTTTAAATATAGAAAAAAGAGATACAACCACTCAGAATGACGAACAAATTAGCGGTACAATTCTTTTTAATCATGTATCTTACCAATATCCTGGAAAGGAATCGGATTTTGTACTAAAGCCTTTTTCAATGGAAATAAAAAAGGGAGAATATATCGCCATTATCGGTCCTTCTGGTTCGGGGAAAACGACATTCAGTCAACTTCTTCAAGGGTTTATTCAGCCTAAAGAAGGTACTATCTTAATTGGTGATCATGAATTAAGTAACATTTCACCAGAGGTTATACACGCTCATATGGGAAGTGTAAGTAATTATTCTCATATATTTGAGGGGACAATCTTTTCAAACTTACAATTAGGCTGCAAAACACTGCGGGAGGATAAAGCTAGAGAAATATTAGAGTTTGTAAAGCTACATGAGTTTTCTCAAAACTTATTGGCACCTGTAAAAAGTGAAGGGGCAAATTTATCAAGTGGTCAGCGGCAAAAATTAGCGATTGCAAGAATGCTACTAAAGGACCCAGAAGTATTATTATTTGATGAAGCAACCGCTAATATTGATCAACAAAGTGAGCGGGATATTTTTGAATTAATCGAAAATCTTCATAACAATGGTAAAACCGTAATTGTCATTACCCATTACTTAAATAATATTATTAATGCAAATCGAATTATCGTATTTGAGAACGGTTTATTAAAAGAAGAGGGTAGTCATAAGGAGTTATTGGAGCAAGCAGGTACCTATGCGATTCTATATAAGAAACACCAATCTTTAGAGGAGAATATCATATGAAGAATATCATCCAATTAGTAAAAATTGTGAAACCGTTATTACCGCATATGATATTAACGATTATCCTTGGGACACTTGGCTATCTTGCAATATCAGCTATCAGTTTATTAGGTGGTATGGCAGTCATCCAAATAAGTGGTTTTGCAACTTTTGGCTCTTTAGCAATATTAATTACAATGATAATTGTAGCAGGATTATTACGTGCTATCTTTCGCTTAAGTGAGCAATATTGTACACATTATATTGCTTTTCGAATCTTAGCGATTATAAGAGATAGGATCTTTTCAATTGCTCGTGCATTAAGCCCACGTCAGCTTCAGCAATTTCAAAAAGGTGAGTTCATGAATATCGTTACGAAGGATGTAGAATTACTAGAGGTATTTTATGCTCATACGATAGCTCCGGTATGTATTGGTATTCTATCAACGATTGTTTATGTGGTTCTATTCAGTTTCTTACATCCTCTATATGGAGTTTTAGCTTTCCTTTCTTATTTATTGATTGGTTATGCTGTCCCAAAAGTTGTATACAGCATGGGTGGCAATGCAGCAGAAAACTACAGAACTCAGTTTGGGGCATTAAGTAGTTTTTTAATGGATTCTTTAAAGGGGATAAAAGAGCTTATTATTTTTCGCCATCAGAAAGAAACATTAAATCAGATAGATCAATATAGTGAAGATTTGAATACTTCCACAAAGCAGCTAAAAGTTCATGAAGGAATTTTAAAGTCATTAACAGATAGTGCATTATATTTATCCGTGTTTTCGCAAATTGTCCTATCAGTATTCTTATACCAAAATGGCTCAGTTAACGGACCTATAGCTTTATTAGCTATACTATTGCTGTTCTCTTCTTTTGGGCCAAGCCTAGCTCTCTCGCAATTAAGTGCTAGTCTAGTTCATACGTTCGCAAGTGCTAAACGTGTCATGAAAGTATTACAAGTCAAGCCAGAAGTAGAAGTAAACGGAACAAAGATGATTAATAAAATAAATACAATTCGTTTTGAAGATGTTTCGTTTGGATACAATGAATCAAACCTTTTATATAAACACGTTAACGTGGAATGGAAAAAAGGGGAGATTATAGGGATA
>JAEWIG010000380.1 GCA_023387295.1 Bacillota bacterium
CAATTAATCAATATAATACGTTAATAAACGGTTAAAGCTGGAGGTATGAACGTGAGTAGAGAAAATGGGCAGCCATGGCTGTCAGAACATGTAAGTAAAAGTGTCGCCGTTTTTCAAAGTATGCCGAAAGAGGATTTTTCAACTAACAAGAATGCACCTGAAAATAATCACAATAAAGAGATGGGTATTCGCGGAGATAAATGGGATCAAGTAGGATTAAAAGAACTACTAGAAGGAAAGCATAAAAAATTGTTCGCAGGAACAAGTAAATATCAAGATATTAAAGTCGTGGAAGCGACAGATATTCGTTTATATTTAAATGAACAATTGCAATTCAGTTCATTAGATGAGCGGATTTATCACGAGGCTTTTGTTCATATCCCAATGGCTTTACTAAAGTCTCGTAGTAACGTATTGATTCTCGGTGGAGGGGACGGGCTTGCGCTTAGGGAGGTATTAAAATACTCCGATGTCAATCATGTTGATTTAGTAGATTTAGATGAGACCGTACTTCATCTATTTCGGCATATCCCAGAATTAGCGAAGATGAATGAACATGCTTTTTTTGATAAGCGCGTACATGTTCATGCGGAGGACGCACTGAATTTTATTAATAGAAAGAAAGAAAAATATGATCTCATTATTATTGATTTTCCAGACCCCTCTGTTGAATTGTTTGCGAATTTATATACGGTTGAATTTTATCAACAGCTATCAGATAGGTTGTTAAATAATGGAATGATTGTTTGCCAAGCAAATGCACTAGATGAAACACCCATTGTTTTTTGGAGCATCGGGCGAACTTTTATACGGCGGCTTATCATACAGTTATTCCATCCTTTGGTGACTGGGGATTTCAGCTAGCCTCAAAAAGAGCATTTTCCACACAAATAAAAAACATCCATGCTTCACAGCGAACATTGCCAAAAGACACCAGTCTAATGTTTGACATGAATGTGAGGTTACGAAATGAAAAGAGAAGGGCAGTCGTGAATAGTAAAAATCACTTAGTTCTGCATGAGATCTTTCAGCGTGAAGTTGGAGAATATTGAAATTGAAGCGAGCTTTAAGGAGCCTGCTCTCTTGGTTGATATTTTATCAAATATTAACCAAGAGGGCAGGCTCCTTTTTTCTTTTTTTAGCTTGACATCTTCCTGACATATTGGACATGTAAAGTGTGTCTTGTAAGGAAAGTGATTAACAAAAAGAACTGAAAGAAGGGATAAATGATGGATGAACAAAATCAAAATCAATATACAGAAGTAAGAAAAGAACGAGTAGAGTTAAGAAAAAGGCCGAAGATAATGGGGTTTGTGAAAATGATAGCGGCTGGTGTAATCGGGTCGGCATTAACGATTACGGCAATGCCATATTTACCACAATTGAATGAACATGTAGAGAAGAGCGGCATTACAGAAAATGAATCAGCTACTAATGATGCAAGTGATTTGGAGGTAAAGAAATTATCAGCAACTGGATCCTTAGCAGACATTATTGAGGAGGCTACAAAAGGCGTTGTTGGAATCGTCAATTATCAAAATCAAACGGATCGATTTCATAATTCTAGCGTCGAGACTGAAAGTGGTTCAGGTTCTGGAGTTGTTTTTGAAAAGAAAGACGGATCTGCTTACATCGTAACGAATAACCATGTCATTGAAAATGCGACAAGGATTGAAGTGTCACTTCAAAACGGAGAAAAAGTTAAAGCTGAATTAATTGGAAGTGATGCTTTAACGGATATCGCTGTGTTAAAAATGACTGAAGATGAGTCTGTATCCGTTTTGCCATTCGGAGATTCTTCAAAATTAAGAACAGGTGACCAAGTGTTAGCTATCGGAAATCCATTAGGGCTTGATTTGTCCAGAACAGTAACACAAGGGATTGTTAGTGGAGTAAATCGCTCAATTGAAGTATCGACCTCCTCAGGTGAATGGGATTTTGATGTCATTCAAACCGATGCAGCGATCAATCCTGGGAATAGTGGGGGTGCTTTGATTAATACCTCTGGTGAACTAGTTGGCATTAATAGTTTGAAAATATCTGAGAGCGGTGTGGAAGGGTTAGGGTTTGCCATTCCAAGCAATGAAGTAAAGTCTATCATTGAGGAAATTATGACGAATGGACAAGTTGTCCGTCCATACTTAGGTGTTTCCCTTACTGATATTGAGAAATTACCGCAATTCTATATGCAAAGGCTACCTGAAAGCATAAAAACAGGAGCGATTATTACGTCAGTTGAACCAAACTCTACAGCTGCAAAGGCAGGTCTTCAAACAGAAGACATCATTGTTTCAATTGGTGGTAAGGAAGTCAATAATTCTACTGAATTCCGTAAAAATTTATATACTGAATTCAAGATTGGTGACAAAGTAAAAATTGAATTCTATCGTCAAGGAGAATTGAAATCAATTGAACTGACATTGGCTAGTAATAAATCTTTTGAATAGGAGAATAACATGATTACGAGAAGAAATTTGTTAATGTTAGGCATTGCTGTCATTTTAGTATTAGCTACAGTATTTTTTGTTACGAGGACCGATTACGTAGCAAGTGTAAATGGAGAAAAAATAAGCAAGGATGAATTATATGATTTACTCGTTTCGCAATATGGAGTTGATGGTGTTGATCAACTTATTATAGATAAAATAATTGAAATAGAAGCAAAAAAGGAAAATATTAGTGTGACGCAGGAAGAGATAGACAAGGAAATGACAGAATATATGGATTCGTATGGTGGAGAAGACATATTTAATCAAATGCTTGAAATGTATAACGTCAATGTCTCTGATATTGAAGAGAGTATGCAATCTAGTTTAGTAATAGAAAAACTGCTTGAGAAACGGATTTCCATTACGGATGAAGAAATGGAAACCTATTTTGAAGAAAATAAGGATAGCTTTGCAGAGGAGGAAAAAGTTCAAGCAAGTCATATTTTAGTAGAAGATGAGAAAACAGCTAAGGAAATAGTTGAAAAGTTAGAAGCTGGAGAAGATTTTGCAGACCTTGCAAAAGAATACTCAACGGATGAAGAAAGTAGCGAAAATGGTGGAGATTTAGGCTTCTTCGGTCGCGGTGAAATGGTGCAAGAATTTGAAGATGCTGTGTTTGCATTGGAAGTTGGTGAACTGAGTGAACCAGTTAAAACGGAATATGGCTACCATATTATTAAGCTCGTAGATAAACAGGAAGCAAAAGAGGCTGTTTTTGAAGATGTAAAGGAAGAGATTAAATCAACGTTACTTGATTCGAAAATACAGGATGAGTACACAACTTGGATCGAAGAGAAATATGACGAATATGAAATCGAAAACTTTCTAGAGAAATGAGAAACTTTTTCAGTGTAAACTAAATCGTCGTCGGTTTTATTGAACAAGCCTTGATGTACGAAGTAATCACCAGCGCAGAGAAATGAAGCTGATGACATTTTCATTTAGGATTATGCGCAGATGCTCATGTTTTTTTTATCAAAAGACGGTAAATTTATTGAATTTCAAAAATGGCTCATATCTTGTCTCAATTCACAATATGATTTAGTAGTATGTGTGAAATGGGGCGATATAGATGAGTGAAGCAAATTATATGATCACAAGAGAAATGCTGTCACATTATCAAGAGCTGAATCAAAGGAAAAAGGAAATTGAACAGAAGCTTGATGAATTGAAGAAAATTTTCAATAATTATTTTGATATTTCTGTCGGACAAAATGTGAAAGGTGAAATCACCGTGAGCGAATATATACTACAAAGACAAATAAGAACGACAGAAAAATATAAGCAGGAAGAAACAGTTAATAGGCTAGAAGAATTAAGCTTGATGGATCTTATTCAGAAAAAGCCCGACGAAGGAAAAATAAAGTCGGCTTTAAATTTGGGGCTCTTAAAAGAAGACGATCTAGCAGGATGTAAGGTAATTAGCTCATCTCAAGCCATCTATGTAAAACAATTAGTTTCAAAATGATAAAACTAAAGCCAATTCCTTATTTGTGGGAATTGGTTTTTCTATATAAAATATATCAATTATTTCCATTACATAGAATATTTACAGAAAAGGGAGTAAAATAGAGATAGGATTATTTTGTTATTTCAGCACGGAGGGTGTTGCAAAATGAATAGTGTTTCAATGGTTTCTCTATTAGATATAATCGGAGAGTTGTTTTCCGATGAAATCTCTCTTGCTGTTTCTAATACAAATGAATATGTTTATTACCGTTCTAGTAAACGGGTGGATTTAAAAATAAAACCTGGGGATCCGTTAAGAGAGGGAACGATTGCTTATAAAGCAATCGCAACGGAACAAAAGGTTTCAGAATTTATAAATCGAGATCTGTTTGGCGTTCCTTATCATGGAAAGGCAGTTCCTTTCTATCACGAAGGCAAACTAGTGGGGTGTGTAACAGCTATTTACCCAGCATTAACAGACGGAAAATCAGTCGTTACTGTGAAAACACATGATGGTTGGACACCGATTCCATTTGCCAATGTTGTTTATATTGAAGCAAAGGATAAGAAAACGTATGTCCACGCTGAACAAATGTCGGGAATACATAAAAATTCCCTTCATGAATTTGAATATTTTTTGCCGAAGGATTTTTTTATTCGCTGTCATCGCTCGTATATTGTTAATGTAAATCATATTAAAGAAATTTATCTTGATACTCATTCTACTTTTCTATTAGTCATGAGTAACTCCTCACGTGTAACTGTTAGCCAATCTTATTCTAGTTACTTTCGAAAATTACTTGGATTTTAACCTCATATAGCGTTCATCCCACCTTTAAAGATATGGAGATGAACGCTTATTATATTCTGTTTTAGCGATACTATTCTCTGTTTTGTCTAAAATTAATAGGATTTAATCTAGAAAACACTATTTCTCATTTTTCCATAGGTAAAATGATTATATATATTCATTTTAGGGGTGGGAGAATATAATGGATAAATTAATGCGGATCAAAGATACACGTCTGCGAAACCGAGTAGTGACACCTGAAGAGGCAGCATCTTGGATAAAAGATGGCATGACATTGGGGTTAAGTGGCTTTACACGTGCGGGGGATGTGAAAGCTGTACCATTTGCTTTAGTTGAAAGGGCAAAAAAAGGAGAGTCTTTTAAAGTCAATGTTTATACTGGTGCTTCATTAGGATCAGATGTGGACAAGCTATTCGCAGAAGTTGGGATTTTAAATAAAAGGCTACCATTTCAGGCTGATTCAACGATGAGAACTGGGATTAACAAGGGGGACTTCTTTTTCGTTGACCAGCATTTATCACATACCGCAGAATACGTGCGAGCAAATGTTATGGACTCTATTGACTATGCAATTTTGGAAGCGGTTTCTATTTTGGAGGATGGCACGATTATTCCGACAACGTCAATTGGAAATTCACTTTCGTTTGCACAACATGCAAAGTCAATTATTGTAGAAATCAATTTAGCACAATCAACAGAGTTAGAAGGTCTGCATGATTTATATGAACCAGGAAAACAAGGAGAGCGCGGACCGATTCCTTTGAACAACGCAGATGATCGAATTGGAACAATGGGAATAAAGGTAGATCCAGAGAAAATTAAAGGTATTGTTTTTACGAATCAAGAGGATTCTCCATCAACGATCGTATCACCTGATGAAGAAACAGTCATAATGGCTCAGCATTTAATGAATTTCCTACGCAAGGAAATCCAAGCGGGTAGACTAACAGAGCGGCTAGCACCGTTACAATCAGGAATTGGTTCGGTCGCAAATGCTGTCCTTCATGGTATGTTGGATTCCGAGTTCGAAGATTTAGAGGTTTACTCTGAAGTCCTACAGGATGCAGTTTTTGACTTAATGGATGCAGGAAAGGTTCGCTTTGCCTCTTGTTGTTCGATTACGTTATCAGAGGAAAAAATGAAGGAAGTTTTTTCGAATTTAGAAAAATACCGAGATCGTCTCATTATGCGTCCGCAAGAAATATCGAATCATCCAGAAATTATTCGCAGACTTGGATTGATTTCAGTTAATACAGCATTAGAACTGGATATTTATGGTAATGTAAATTCCACGCATGTGCTTGGTACGAAAATGATGAACGGTATTGGTGGTTCAGGAGATTTTGCTAGAAATGCACGTCTTGCTATTTTTGTTACGAAATCGATTGCAAAGGGAGGGAATATTTCAAGTATTGTACCTTTCGTTTCTCATGTAGACCATACTGAACATGATGTCGATATAATTGTCACAGAGCAAGGATACGCAGATTTAAGAGGTTTAGCCCCTAGAGAACGCGTTGAACTTATTATTGAAAATTGCGCTCATCCGATGTATCGTCCTCAGCTTCGTGAATATTACGAAGAAGCTGTGACAAGAGGCGGGCATACACCGCATGTATTAGAAAAGGCATTATCATGGCATATTGATTTCGCCAAGAACGGAACGATGTTGAATGTAGCAGTAGATGCTTGAAAACAAATAATGAGAGATCAACATTAGTTTAAATAGATGATTTTTGTAAAGTATAAAAAAAATCCTCCATAAAGGAGGATTTTTTCAATCATTCACTCTTTAATAAGCGAACACTTTCATCAAATTCTTTTTCAATTTGTTCATCGTGTTTGAAGGTAATTAAACTTACGATGACAGATAGAATGAGGTTGATAATAAAACCAGGCACGATTTCGTATAATGTATCTCCAAGCCCAACGTTTTTCCAAATGATAACAGTAAGAGCTCCGGCGACCATACCTACAATCGCACCCCATTTGTTCATCTTCTTCCAATATAAGCTTAGAATAATGATTGGACCAAACGCTGCTCCGAATCCTGCCCAAGCATATGCAACTAGGCCAAGAATAGTATCGTTTTGTTCAAATGCTAGGAAGGCAGCAATGAGTGCTACCACTAATACAGCCATTCGACCAAAGAAAACGTATTCCTTATCAGTTGCATTTTTTCTAAATAATACTCTATATAAGTCTTCAGTCAGAGCACTTGAAGTTACGATTAACTGAGAAGAAATGGTACTCATGATTGCAGCAAGAACTGCAGCTAATAAGAAACCTGCGAATAAAGGATGGAAGACAATTTGTCCTAATGTCAGGAAAACTGCTTCTGGATTATCTAGCGTAAATTGTGGATTCTGACGGAAAAATGCTAGACCGATTAATGCAGTAAAGACGGTTCCAAGGAGAGAGAAAATCATCCAACCGATACCAATACGTCGTGCGCTTTTTGTTTCTTTAACAGAAGTGATAGCCATAAATCGAACAATGATATGAGGTTGTCCAAAATAACCTAACCCCCATGCCATTGCAGAAATGATCCCAATTGTTGTTGTACCTTTAAAGAAATCAAGTAAAGTTGGATCGATTTCACGAATGGTTTCAAATGTGCCGCTAAACCCACCTACTTGTGATAATCCTAAAATTGGGACAAGTAATAATGCGACTAGCATCATAAGTCCTTGAATAAAATCTGTATAACTAACGGCTAGGAACCCACCAAATAAAGTGTATGCAACAACAACGCCAGCTACGAGGAAAAGTCCTGTATGATAGGTTGTCCCAAATGAACTTTTGAAAAAGACTGCTCCAGCTACCATTCCTGAGGATACATAGAAAGTAAAGAAAACTAGAATAACAATACCAGAAATAATTCTTAATAATTTCGTTGAATCTTTAAAGCGATTTTCTAAAAATCCAGGTATAGTAATAGAATCATTGGCTACTTGTGTGTACGTACGTAATCTTGGTGCAACGAATAACCAGTTTAAATAAGCACCAATTGTCAATCCGATAGCAATCCAAGCGTCTGCTAGACCACTAACATAAATACCCCCTGGTAATCCCATTAATAGCCAGCCACTCATGTCTGCTGCACCAGCACTTAAAGCGGTTACTGCTGGTCCGAGTGAGCGACCTCCAAGCATGTAATCAGTAAGATTGCTTGTTTTCCGGTAAGAATACCAGCCGATGAAGAGCATCGCTGCCATATAAATACCAATGGAAACAAGCTGAAGAGTTACATCTGACATCTAATTTCCCCCTTTGTTATAGTGAAAAACTATAAAATAATAGCTTTAATACTATAAATATTCTAACATCTCTAAAACGAAAATGCGATAATTATTTTTCCCATATAGTATCCAATAGTATCCAATAACAAGTCTATGCTTAAAATGAAATAATGACATAGACTGTAATTGCTGTCGGAATTAACATGAGTCAACGTTTGGTATATGTCTTCGTTAATGTTAAAATTTATTTGTAGAAAAAATAGAAGTAATAGATGAACGGGTGAATATATGAATAATGTTGTTAGATTAAAAGTGAAACAGATATTTGTGAAAAATTTCAAGATGGGCTATCCACTTGTGACGGAAGAAATGATTCTCCAATTCCCTTCTAGGATGAATGAAGGTACAGTTATTGAGCTTTATGATGAGAAGAATCAATTTATTTCCAAAGGGTATTATGGCAAGCAAAACAAGGGAAGAGGTTGGATTTTAAGTACAAATGAGCAGGAAGTATTTGATCAAACCTTTTTTGAGAAGAAAATAAAGACAGCCATTGATAGTCGAAAGGAACTGTTTAATAGTCAGGATACGACCGCATTTCGTGTTTTTAATGGAGAAGGGGACGGAATTGGCGGACTGACAATAGACTACTTTAACGGCTATTATTTAGTTACTTGGTATAGTGAAGGAATGTATTGTTTTAAAGAAAAGGTAATTAATGCTTTAAATAAAATCGCTAAGCCGGTAGGAATATACGAAAAAAAGCGTTTTGCTGTGAAGGGTACTTATATCGAGGATGATGATTTTGTAACTGGCCAGCAAGCAGACTTTCCTATAATCGTGAAGGAAAATGGCATTAATTTTGCAGTTTATTTAAATGACGGTGCGATGGTTGGGATATTTCTTGATCAAAGAAATGTCCGAAGGACGATACGTGATAAGTATGCTGAAGGCCGAACAGTTCTGAATACTTTTTCTTATACAGGAGCATTTTCTGTCGCTGCGGCATTAGGTGGAGCAGTTAAAACGACGAGTGTAGACCTTGCAAACCGTAGTAAAAGTAAGACGATTGAACAGTTTAGTGTGAATGAGATTGACTACGAAGCACAGGATATCATCGTTGAAGATGTATTTAACTATTTTAAATATGCAGTACGCAAACAATTGACTTTTGGGATGGTCATTCTTGATCCTCCAAGTTTTGCTCGTTCTAAGAAACATACATTCAGCGCAGAAAAAGACTATCCAGCTTTACTAGAGCAAGCTATCCAAATAACGGAGAGAAACGGAATTATAGTCGCTTCCTCGAACTGTAGTACTTTTAATATGGTGAAATTTAAGACTTTTATAGAAAAAGCATTTAAGCAAACCGGGGGAGAATATAAAATCCTCGAGGAGTTCAGTCTTCCTGAAGATTTCAAAACGCTTAAACAGTTTAAAGAGGGAAATTATCTTAAAGTGGTTATTATCAAGAAACTAGCATAGAAACGGGAAATAGCCGGAATATCAGAAAAACGACTGATATTCCGGCTATTATTTTACTTTTTATAAGTTACACAACACCTTGAACAATCATTGCATCAGCTACTCGTGTGAAGCCAGCAATATTGGCTCCAATAACAAGATTTCCTGGATAGCCATATTCATCTGCAGCTTGCACACTGCTTCGATATATATTTGTCATAATTGAATGTAGTTTATTATCAACTTCTTCAAAGCTCCATGCTAATCTTGCACTATTTTGAGCCATTTCTAATGAGGAAACAGCTACTCCTCCTGCGTTAGCTGCCTTTCCTGGAGCAAAGAGAATATCACTTTTCAAAAATAAATTAACGGCTTCTAATGTAGATGGCATATTTGCTCCTTCACCAACCGCTTTTACACCGTTTGCGATAAGCATTTCAGCCGAACGTTCATCAATTTCATTTTGTGTAGCACATGGAAGGGCGATATCACAAGGGATGGACCAAATTCCAGAGCAATCTTCTATATATTGAGCGTGAGAATGTTCATGTACATATTCATTGATTCGTTTATATTCGACTTCCTTTAAACGTTTGACCGTTTCGATATTAATTCCATTTTCGTCGTATATATATCCGTTTGAATCACTGCAAGCAACTACTTTTGCACCTAATTGTGCGGCTTTTTCCATCGCATAAATGGCTACATTTCCAGAACCAGATACAATAACCGTACTTCCATCAAAGGATAGCCCTTTATCAGCCATCATTTCCTCGACAAAATAAACGGTACCGTAGCCTGTTGCTTCTTTTCTTCCTAAGCTCCCACCATAGCCTAATCCTTTTCCAGTGAGGACGCCAGCTTCATAAGCACCTTTAATTCGTTTGTATTGACCGAACATATAGCCAATTTCCCTTGCACCAACGCCAATATCGCCTGCAGGGACATCAATATCTGGCCCAATATATTTACAAAGCTCAGTCATAAAGCTCTGGGTAAAACGCATGATTTCGCCATCTGTCTTATCTTTCGGGTCAAAGTCTGAGCCGCCTTTACCTCCTCCAATTGGTTGACCGGTTAAGGAATTTTTAAAAATTTGTTCGAAACCGAGGAATTTAATAATGCTGGAATTTACAGAGGGATGGAAGCGAATACCGCCTTTATATGGTCCAATCGCACTGCTGTATTGAACACGAAAGCCACGGTTTACCTGGACCTTACCTTTATCATTTGTCCAAGGAACCCTGAATGTGATGACTCTTTCAGGCTCGACAATTCTTTCTAAAATTCCATGCTCCATATATTTTGGATGTTTTGAAAAAACAGGAATGAGAGAATCAAAAATTTCTTTGACCGCTTGATGAAATTCACATTCAAATGGGTTGCGCATTTTCACCATTTCAAACACTTCGTTTACGTAATCAATCGAAGCCCTCGTTTCGTTATTTTTGATATCATCTAGTGTTTGCATATTTTATCAACCCTTTCTCTTTAGAGTATCTTATTTAAAATGCGTATATATGCATGTTTACACATTGAATTTAATGGCTTTTCTAATAATAAAATTTTATAATGAAGAAACAATCTAAACAATATGAATTATAGATAAGATTAATGCCATAATTAGATGAATAGGTGAGGTGAGTTCGTTGGAGCTTAGACAAATTCAATATTTTATGGAAGTTGCGAAACGAGAACATGTGACAGAAGCAGCAAATGCCTTGCATGTCGCACAGTCTGCGGTAAGTCGACAGATTTTTAATCTTGAGGCTGAACTTGGGGTGGCATTATTTATTCGCGAAGGCAGAAATGTACGCTTAACACCAATCGGAAAAATATTTCTTGAATATATGCGCGAAGCTATGAATGTGATTGAAATTGATAGGCAGA
>JAEWIG010000396.1 GCA_023387295.1 Bacillota bacterium
GTTTTGCGCTTGTGCCTGAATATCAAGTAAACGATTAACGCCCACCTTTTTTATTAACACACGTGTTGCTTCTTCCTTAGTTTGGAAGGGAAGAGTATCGGGATTTGTAGTTGCTGCCTCGCTTACAATTTCTTGAACCTTCGAATCGGTCTCGATATAGGATTTTACTTCTTCTAGATTTTCGTCATCTAAAGTAGATTCCATTTTTTCGATTATTTTTTCGGAAGCGATATTTGTCCCAAAATGCCACACAGCATAGCCAACTGCTCCGAGTAAAACAAGAATTATTGCGGTAACTGTTAAAAACTTTTTCATAAACTCACTCCTGACACTTTGAATATAGCACAACTTCTCAAAAACCACGAAGAAAAGATGTTTTCTATAATTGGTTTAATTACAATTATTTGCGAACCCAGAGCAGATAAATTTTCACCCTAATATATAGATAGCATAATTATCTATTGTAGGTACGTCTATATTTCCATCTGGGTACTTGTTCCACGAAGGGCGCAATTCTGGAGCAAGAATTTACGCTCTTTCTTTATGTTAAGGACACGATTGCTTAAATGGGGGGCATTTTTTCTTCTTAAAGTAACGAAACATAGTATCATTCCAATTTTGAAATGATATGTAAAGGATTGTAGAGGTGATGAATTTATGTTTGATCAATCCCCATATGTTTGTCGAGTTGAATGGGGTAAACGTGGTGCAAGGGAAGCTGCTGAACGAGGCGATATTATTATCATTGTTGATGTTTTAAGTTTTTCAACAACTGTTATATCTGCTTTAAGTAACGGAGCAATAATATATCCATATCCTCCGAACTTAGACGGGAAGGAATACGCTGAAAAAGTTGGGGCTGAGTATATTTTGGGAAGAGCAGAGGCAGCTAAAATAGGAAAACCCACATTATCTCCTGTTTCCTTTAATAAAGAACATTACAATAAGAAGTATGTTTTGTCCTCACTTAATGGTGCATTTTGTACCTGGGTTGCATCAAAGGTGCTCGCACTTCTGATTGGTTCATTATTGAACGCCTCCTCAGTGGCTGCTGTTGCAAATCAAATAAGATTACAAACAAAAGCTAACATTACTGTCGTTCCATGCGGTGAACAATGGACTGACGTAAGAGAATATGAAGATACATTTCGACCATCAATTGAAGACTATTTAGGTGCTGGTGCTATTCTTTCTTACTTAGAGGGTGGAAAATCACCCGAAGTTGAAGTTTGTATAGGTGCTTTCCTTAATACAAAACAAAAAATTAATGAATTGATATGGGAATGTGGAAGTGGAAGAGAACTGCGTGAAAGAGGATTTGAAGCTGATGTAGTGCATTGTAGTCAATTAAATGTCTATCAAACAGTTCCAATATTGCACAAAGACCATTTTGTATCTGCAAATTAAAAAAAAGATTACATTAGTTACTCAATTAAACTAGTTCCGTAGAAGTTTCTAAGTTATTCGATTAAAACATTTGATTTACAATTTCAATAAGTTCTCTTTCTTCCTGTTCCTCTGAAATTTGCCTATTCAAATAAGAAACATTAATATTCGCATTATCCAACTGAAAAAATATAGATGAACTACCATACAATCTACCAATTACTATATTTTTGTTGATTTTTGAATTGAATGTTGATGATTTACCTTGTTGCACTTATTAAACTATTAGGGCAATAGCTTAGAGCAAGCTGTCATTTAAGACGGCTTTTTCTTATGCTACGAATGCAGCAGAATAGTTCAACAAGTTTTTTGTTTAAATGGTAAAATATGTTTAAGGAGGAGGGGTTAAATGGAAAGTTTTTTATAAAGTTGAAAAAAATTACTAACACTCATATAGCGATTTTAACATCCGTGTTTATTCTGATTTCTGTAATTTACAGTTTAATTGTCAATGAACCAATATATAAACTCACATCATTTTTACACAATGCGACTATGATGGTATCTATCATTGCTTTAGCCATTCACCTTAATGCTTTAAAAGAGAATAAAGAGAATAAAAAACTAATATTATTTAGTCTTGTAGTACCAATTACAGTCATAATTTATTTTATTTGTGGTTATTATATTTATTTTATGCCTTGATACAATAACTCAACTAACTGGGCTTTCCTTGAAAATCGGAGCAGTATTTTCAGCAACTCTTTATTGCACTAAACCAGCAAGATAGGTCAATAAAAAATTTCTATATGGTAAGATAATGGTAATTAAATAGTAAGGGAGATAATTTTTTGAATGGAAATTATGATTTTAATTATATTAGTAGTTTCATTCGTTATTATGATTGAATTGTTTGGCATAGGTGCTGAGCTTAGGAGTGCAAATAAACAAAATCAGGAAATTATAGATTTGTTAAAACAATTGAAGAATAAATAATAAAATATTCACTTCAAATATATATTATTTCATCAGAGCGAACTAAAGTCATTTCCATTCAATAATCTATCAAACGAGTGCGATTGTTCACAACAAGACAGTTGCTTCTTGTCCTAACAAGGCAGTTTACTTAAAGAAGAATTGATAACTCTTTTCTATTTGGGGGAGATTAGAGAAGAAGTGAATTTTTTCTCGACGTATACACTAAATGAAATGTGGGAGTCTTATGAAAAAGGTTGTACTGTTTTTCTTATGTCTTCTTATATTATTTCTTCCATCACAAGCTTTTGCTCAACGTAAAATATCTATTTTAATCTATCATTCGATTGACGAATTTACTGGGCAGGGTTCTAAGGAGTTATATGTAACACCGAAGAATTTCGAGAATCAAATGATTTATCTAAGAGACCATGGCTTCACATTATTAACTTTTGATCGATGGCAAGACATTGATAAAGTAAACAAACCCATTTTCATTACTTTTGATGATGGGTACAAAAATAATCTGAATGCATTTGCTATCTTTCAAAAACTGAAAAATGAACGTTTTAAACCAACTGGTACCATTTTTATTATTTCTGAATTTATCGATCGCCCCAACCGATTATCGAAATCGGATTTAAAAATGATGGCTGATTCGGGGATCATCTCCATTCAGTCTCATACAGCTACACATCCAGATTTGACGAAAATAAAAGATTATGAATATGAACTGAAAGAGTCCAAAGATAAAATTCAGAAAATAACGGGCAAACCAGTTAATGCACTTGCGTATCCATACGGAAATTTTAGTGACAAGGTCGTAGCAGAAACGAAGAAATATTATATGTTTGGACTAACGACAACTCCTGAACTATTTTCTGAGAAGGGCCTAAACGACGAAAACTTTCTTTTACCACGGATCTATATCAAATATTCAACTACTCTTGATGACTTTGCAAAGATTGTTAATGGCGAATGAAGGCGGTTACTATTCTAGGTCCTATTGATGAGGCTTGCTCAATGATTCCGAAGACGATTTAATTATTACACAGAAAAAGCAGTAGAAAAATTTTCTACTGCTTTTTGCTATTAAGAGTTTTTTAATTCAGATTCATCTTCGTCTCGCCAACATAAAGGTTCTACCATACCCATATCTTTAATGGTAGAGGAACGAAATACAGGAACATGTCCTTGTTTGCGTTGGAATTTATAGTCTTCTAATGCTGCAAAGGCGATTTTTCCAAGTTTCAAAATCACGATTAAATTCAAGCATGCCATCAGTGCCATGAAGACATCAGCTAGGCTCCATACAAAGTCTAGTGAAGCTGTTGAGCCAAAAATAACAATACCGACTACAATGATTCGGTAAATATTTAAATATACCTTGCTATTCTCACCTTTAATAAATTCAATATTCGTTTGACCATAGTAGTAATTCCCGATAATAGAGCTGAAGGCTAATAAAAAGACAAGAAGAGTTAGAAATGTTCCTGCCCAAGGACCAAGTGTGTTACTAAGTGCCTGTTGAGTTAACAAAATGCCATCAGTCTCAGGTGAAGTGTATAATCCAGAGAATAAAATAATGAACGCTGTAGCACTGCAGATGATAATTGTATCTAAAAAGACACCAAAGGCTTGTAAAAGTCCTTGTTCAACCGGATGAGAAACTTCGGCAGTAGCAGCTGCGTTTGGTGCACTCCCCATCCCGGCTTCATTAGAGAATAATCCACGTTTAATTCCATTCATAATGGCTGCTCCTAATGCTCCACCTGCAGCTTCTTGTAATCCAAATGCACTTTGGAAAATTAATAATAGGATGTCAGGAAGTTGAGTGAAATTCATGATAACAACTATAAAAGCAACCACGATATAGGCAGCGGCCATAATTGGGACGATGACTCCGGAAACTTTGGCAATCATTTGTACACTACCAAAAATAACGATGGCTGTTCCTATGGCAATAATGATGCCGATGATTTCTTTATCTACACCAAACGATGCATGGAATGCATTTGCTAATGTATTTGCTTGTACAGAATTAAAGGCAATACCATAAGTGATAGCCATTAAAATAGCAAAGCAAACACCAAGCCAACGTTTTTTAAGTGCCTGTTCCATATAGTACGCAGGGCCACCGCGAAAGGTTTTTCCATCTTTCACCTTATATATTTGTGCTAATGTAGATTCAATAAATCCAGTTGCTGCTCCAATTAACGCAATTAACCACATCCAAAAAACAGCACCAGGACCACCGGTCGTGATGGCAATGGCAACCCCCGCTAGATTTCCAACTCCAATTCGCGAAGCCGCACTAATACAAAAAGCTTGAAAAGATGAAACTCCTTTTTCACTTTTACCGTTGCCTTTACCAATAAGG
>JAEWIG010000144.1 GCA_023387295.1 Bacillota bacterium
CAATTGTTTTTAGAGCAGTATTTAACTCACCAATGCGTTCATTTACATCGGATGATTCCATATCAGATATTAGCCCGGCGATTGGCAATGGAAGGGAGGCAAGCAACTTTCCATTTTCGACAACGACAAGTCCACCTTTCATTTCAGCAGTCAGCTTTATCGCTTCGACTATATCTTCATCTGAAGTACCGGCTGCAACGATATTATGGGAATCATGTGCAACCGTTGAGGCGATTGCCCCATTTTGAATGCCTAACCCTTTTATTATCCCTAAACCAATATTTCCAGTGCTTCTATGCCGTTCCGCAACGACAAGCTTTAAATGGTCATGTTCTACATTTGCCTGAAAAAATCCATTTACAGTAAGAATATTCTCCACAAGATGATTCGTTACAATCATATTCGGCTTAATGCCAATAATATTTGCCCTTTTAGTTTTATCCATTTTAATTTGTAAATGGTCAATCGAAATAGTTTTAATATTTACGCTCTCAATAATTCTAGGTGATGGAATTACAGGTGATTTGCATGGACTAACAATTTCACCATGTAGTGCAACAAGCTTACCATTTTTATAAACTTGTTCAATACTGACTGTCTTAAGATCATTTAAGATTAATAGATCTGCTTCATAGCCAGGTGCAATCGCACCTTTTTGCCTTAGTCCGAAACATTCTGCTGCATTTAACGTGGCCATTTGAATAGCAAGAACAGGATCAATCCCTTGTTGTATGGCGACTTTTACGTTGAAGTCAATGCTACCTTCACTAATAATTTCATCCAGATGTTTATCATCGGTAACAAATAAGCAACGACGTGCATTGTTCTCATTGACTGCCTCTAGCAACTCAATTAAGTCCTTTGCTGCTGAGCCTTCTCGAAGCATGACATACATGCCTTTTCGCATCCGCTCAAGTGCTTCTTCTCCTGTCACACATTCATGATCTGTTCGAATACCAGCCGACATATACACATTAATCCCATCGCTATCTAGTCCAGATGCATGACCATCAATTCGTTTATCAAATGAATGAGCACTGAACAGTTTATTGATCATCCCATCTTCATGATGAAGAACAGAAGGATAATCCATGACTTCACCAAGACCAATTACTCGAGGATGCTCGTAAAATGGTTCAAGATCTTCATGGTCAAGCTTAGCACCTGCATTTTCAAATGGAGTGGCTGGAACACAGGATGGGAGCATGATGCGAACATCTAATGGAATTCCCTCAGATGCATTTAACATGAATTCAATCCCTTCCGTGCCACTAACATTAGCAATTTCATGCGGATCCGCAACGATGGTTGTAACGCCATGTGGAAGAACGACATTCGAGAATTCAGCAGGTGTAACCATTGCAGATTCAATGTGTACATGTCCGTCAATAAATCCAGGAACAATGTACTTACCGGTCGCGTCGATCGTTTCGATACCGACGAAATCGCCAATTCCAGCAATATACCCATCAACAATTGCAATATCATTCTTCAAAATCTCTCGAGTGAACACATTGACAATCATTCCGTTTTTAATAACCAGGTCAGCAGGAGTTCTTTTTGCTGCGACGTCAATTCGTTTTTTTAGAACTTCCTTAGTAAGTTTCAATCAGAATTTCCTCGCTTTCATTTACGATAAGGCAGGGTAAAAAATATTTTCTAATGACCTCCCAAAATAAAATTTAAGATAAACGCAATACTTACAATATACATTATCCAATGAACTTGAGAGGTTTTTCCAGTAAGAAGCTTTAAAAGTGTATAGGAAATGAATCCAAAGGCTAAACCTTGTGCAATACTAAATGTGAGTGGCATTAAAACAATTGTCAAAAAAGCAGGGATAACGTCTGTATAATCATCGAAACTAATATGCTTTATTTCACTAATCATTAATGCGCCGACAAGAATTAAAATAGGAGCAGTTGCTACTGAAGGGATAAAAACAATCAAGGGAGCGAAGATTAATGCCATTAAGAATAAGAATCCTACTGTAAGAGCAGTAAGTCCTGTTCGCCCACCTTCAGAAATACCCGTCGCGTTTTCAACATATGCATTTAATGCAGTACTACCGAAAGCGGCGCTCGCCATTGTTCCAACCGCATCCGCCTGTAAAGCTCGATCTAAGTTTTGAATTTTTCCTTTCTCATCCATTAAACCAGCTTTTTTTGTTAATCCAATTAGTGTAGCTAAATTATCAAATAACTCAACGATTGTAAAGGAAAAAATGACTGAAATGATCCCATATGCAATGGCTCCTTTAATATCCATCGCTAAAAATGTTTCAGACATACTTGGTAGGTTTAGCGAAACGATATCACCCACAGACTTAGGAAAACTGATAAAGCCAGTAATCATGGCAATTACACTTGTAGCTAAAATACTAATTAATAGAGCCCCTTTAATACGTTTTGCCATTAAGACTGCAGCAATGATTAACCCAATTATAGCAAGTAGGGGACCGAGACTTGTAATATCGCCTAAAGCCACAAAAGTTGCCTCACTAGCGACAACAAGCTCAGCGTTCTTAAAACCAATAAAAGCAATGAAAAGTCCTATCCCTACGGCTATCGCAGACTTCAATACATCAGGTACTCCATCGACAATTTTTTGACGAATACCAGTAACAGTCAAGAGTAGAAAAACAACACCCGAAATAAATACGGCGCCTAAAGCAGTTTGCCAGGATAGACCTTGACCTAAAACAACTGTATAAGCAAAAAATGCATTTAAGCCCATTCCCGGTGCAACAGCAACTGGGTAGTTAGCCCAAAGTGCCATTAAAATCGTACAGAATACACTTGCGTAAATTGTTGCTGCAAGTGCGGCTTCTTTCGGAATACCAGCATCAGCTAATATCGCAGGGTTTACAAAAATAATATAGCTCATTGTCAAAAACGAAGTAATACCAGCGAGTATTTCCGTTTTTACATTTGTATTTCGCTCTGATAATTTAAACATTCTTTCAACAAAACTATTTTTTGAAGAGGGAGGGAGTCCTGAACCTAAACCTTTCTCAATCATGGACATCATCAATCAACTCCTACATTTTTTTACAAACGATTGATAAACAGTTTTTCTGAAAAACAATGATTCATGTTGTTTCCTAAAGCGGCTCGATAAAAACATCCATAATGCCACCACAAATTCCACCGTCTTCATATAGAAGACCTTTCGTAAGATCGATACGGATCTGCATAGGTTCTTCCAGTTCGATCACTTCGAACGCTTTTTCAATTACTTCTGCTTCGCCGCAGCCACCTCCAATTGTCCCTTCAATTTCACCGCTAGAAAAAATGATCATTTTACTGCCTGTCTTCCTTGGAGTTGATCCTTTTGTTCGAATAATCGTTGCAAGTGCCGCTTTTTCACCTCCTTTTTGAATAAGAAGTGCACGTTTTAGTAAGTGCAGCTGCTCCATTTATCGCACAACTCCTTCACGAAATCCGAGCTGAGCAATTTTTTTCACCTTAGTACTGAGTGATTCGCCAGATTTATCATTTTTTAATTTTAATATTTCAGCCATAATGCTCACAGCAATTTCAGCAGGAGTTTCAGCTCCAATATCAAGTCCAACAGGTGTGTAGAGGTAATCGAGGATTTTGTTTGGGAAATCTTGCTCCAACTGCTCAAACACACCAGCAATTCTTCTTCTACTCCCAATCATTCCAATATAGGCTGGTTTTTCCTTCCGTTTTAGGAGCTCTTGTAAACTTAAAACATCATATTTATGACCACGTGTTAAAAGTAAAATATACGTTTCCTTTGTGATTTCTACATTTTTAAAAAATGCAACAAATGGCTTACAAATCACCTCATCAACCATTGGAAACCGATTACGATTCGCATATTCAATTCGGTCATCGATAACCGTTACAAAAAATCCGGACATTTTTCCAATCATTGCTACAGGCTCACAAACATGACCTGCACCAGCAATGATTAAATGGGGAGGGACAGGGAAAAACTCCGCAAAGTATTCAATGATTCCCTCATTATCTGTCAAAGAATGCGTCCAAGACCGTTTTCTCCTTATTAATTCATCATTTTCAATGATTGATTTCTTCAAAGAAGCAGGGAGGGGTGAATTACTGAATAAATCACCATTTAGCCAAAGAAGTGCTTGCTTTCCTACAAGTTGCTTATTGGGATGCATTGTAAAAGTGATTAAGTAAATCTCTTTACGACTTTCAAGTGATTTTTGAAGTTTTTCATATAAAATAGAGTGCATTTTTTTCACCGCGCAGTTTGGATATTTGCTGTTTTTAATTTTTTTATGGCATTAAATATTCGCTCAGGTGTTGCGGGAAGATGGTTGATCCTTGCACCTGTTGCATCATAAATGGCAGACATAATAGCAGGAATAATTGGAATCATGACGACTTCCCCAATCCCTTTTGCACCGAATGGGCCTGATTGTTCTGGAGCGGCCTCGACAGGGAAGGTTTCAATTAAAGGTGTTTCTCGAATAGTCGGAATAATATAATCGGTAAAGTTTTTCGTAATATGGTAACCGTTTTCAATTTTCACATCTTCAAAAAGTGTGTAGCCAATTCCCATCACGGCACCACCTTCAGTTTGACCTTCTAGCCCTTGAGGATTGATGACACGACCAGCATCAGGAATAGATACAACACGAAGAACATCTGTTTCTCCTGTTAATGTGTCAACTTCGACCATGACAACATGTGTCAAGTAGCCGTATAGATGATGAGGAGCTCCACCAGAACCTTCAATTTCTGTTTTTTCCTTTGGAAGCATGAAATGACCTTCTACTTTTGTAGCTTGATGGTTTTCATATAAATAATTGAAAATATCTTGATAGGAGAGTTTTTTAGTATTGACAGCTAAGCCATTTTGTTGAACCGATACTTCCGATTGCGAAACATGAAACATTTCTGAAGCAGCTTTTTTGATTAAATTCATCATATATGGGGCAGCTGTCGCAACCGCTCTACCACCCGTATAAGTTGACCGAGAGGCCGTAACCGTTCCGCCATCAAGTGTTCGAACGGAATCTCCTTGTATAACTTTTATGTTGCTAATTTCGCATTGTAAAATTTCAGCAGCAACTTGTGCATATGCAGTACTATTTCCTCCACCAATTTCCTCGCAACTAACACCAACAAGAAACTTCCCATCAGCAAGAAGCTCAATAGTAGCTGCACCATAGTCTGACAAACCTATTCCCATTCCTATTCCGTGAAAGGAAGTAGCAGCGGCGACTCCTCTCTTTTTCCATGGTTCATCGATTTCGGCCTTATATTTCTCTTTGTTTTTCCATAGATCGCAATTTTCTGCGACTTCAAGTGTTTGAAACGTCCCAACACTTGAGTTAATGA
>JAEWIG010000197.1 GCA_023387295.1 Bacillota bacterium
CTGTAATTAACCATTCATTTCAATGTAGGATATGTTTAATATAGCCTAAATATAAAAAATCTTTAATCTAAGAAGTCATTTACTTTTTATTACGAAAATAGCTAAGGAAAGTTTCAATTTATATCAAAAATTCAGCTGAATGAGTAAAATTAAGTGATTGTGTTGAAAAAAAGGGGTTGTCCGATAAGTGCCTGGCTCTCTCCTTGCAACACAATATATAGATGCTTTTTCTCGAATTCTCATCTATAAATTGTGTCGGAGGTGCCAGGCTCTTTGTTTTCGGACAGCCCGTCTAATTTAATGACTTGCGACACTTGCTTCTTTTTCTTCAATTTGCTTCCTCATCCGCTCACGATCGCGTTCAAGAACTGGCTTTAAATATTTTCCTGTGTAGGACTCAGGTGTTTCGGCGATTTTCTCCGGAGTTCCTGTAGCAATAATCGTACCGCCCTTGTCTCCGCCCTCAGGTCCAAGATCAATTAAATAATCAGCGGCTTTAATCACATCGAGATTATGCTCGATGACAAGAACGGTATCACCGTTTTCCACGAGTCGCTGTAGAACGATTAGCAATCTTGAAATATCATCCACATGCAAACCTGTTGTCGGCTCGTCCAAAATATAGAGGGTTCGTCCGTTCGAGCGTCGATGCAACTCAGATGCAAGTTTCACCCGTTGAGCTTCCCCTCCAGAAAGAGTTGTAGCCGGCTGACCTAATTTAATGTAACCAAGACCAACATCATAAATGGTTTGAAGCTTACGACTGATTTTCGGGATGTTTTCAAAAAATTCGAGTGCTGCCTCAACAGTCATATCAAGGATTTCAGAAATACTTTTCCCTTTATAGGTAACTTCTAGTGTTTCACGGTTGTAACGTTTGCCATGACAAACCTCGCATGGAACATATACATCCGGCAAAAAGTGCATTTCGATTTTGATAATTCCGTCTCCACGGCAAGCCTCACAACGACCGCCCTTCACATTAAAGCTGAAACGTCCTTTTTTGTAGCCACGCACCTTTGCTTCATTCGTCATGGCAAATACATCACGAATATCATCAAACACACCCGTATAAGTTGCAGGATTAGAACGAGGTGTTCTCCCAATTGGAGATTGATCAATGTCGATAATTTTATCTAAATACTCGACACCCTTTATCTCCTTATGTTCACCTGGTTTGCTTTTTGATCGATAAAGCTTTTGCGCTAATGATTTATACAATATCTCGTTAATGAGCGTACTTTTTCCTGAACCAGACACACCTGTAACAGAAATAAAGGTACCAAGTGGAATTTTGACACTGACGTTTTTCAGATTGTTTTCCTTTGCTCCCTTTATTTCGATATATCGGCCATCGCCTTTTCGACGTTCGACCGGAAGTGGAATGAACTTCTTCCCGGCAAGATATTGCCCTGTTAAGGAGTTCGGATCAGCCATTACCTCATCAGGTGTCCCTGCTGAAACAATTTCTCCACCATGCACACCTGCGCCAGGTCCAATGTCAATTAAATAATCGGCTGCAAGCATGGTGTCTTCGTCATGCTCAACAACGATTAGCGTATTCCCGATATCACGCATGTTTTTAAGGGTTGAAATTAAACGGTCATTATCCCGCTGATGAAGACCTATGGATGGCTCATCTAAGATGTATAGAACTCCCGTTAATCTTGAGCCGATTTGGGTAGCGAGTCGAATCCTTTGTGCTTCTCCGCCAGAAAGCGTACCTGCAGCACGGCTTAATGTTAAATAATCAAGCCCCACATTCATTAAGAAGCCTAATCGCTCTTTAATTTCACGTAAAATAAGATTCGCTATCTTCATTTCTTTTTCCGATAGGGAGAGCTGTTCAAAAAAAGAATAAGCCTCATGAACAGATAATGAGGTAATTTTAGATACATGCTGACCAGAAATAAGAACCGCAAGCGATTCTTTCTTCAACCGATTACCTTTACAAGCTGGACATGGCTGTTGTGCCATATATTTCTCCATTTGCTCTCGAATATATTCTGAGCTGGTTTCCTTGTATCGGCGCTCTACATTGTGAAGGACACCTTCGAATTCAATATGATTCTCTCTTATTTGGCCAAAATCATTTTCATAATGGAAGAAGATTTTTTCGCCTTTTGATCCGTATAAAATCTTATCGAGGAGCTGTTCTGGAATTTCTTTAATCGGAATATCCATATCAATTCCGTAATGCTTACAAACAGCCTCTAATAACTGCGGGTAATATTGTGAACTCGTTGACTCCCAAGGAGCAATTGCATTCTGTTTTAAGGAAAGCTCACGATTTGGGATGACTAAATCTAAATCAACTTCAAGCTTAGAGCCAAGTCCGTCACAATCAGGGCAGGCACCAAAAGGACTGTTAAAGGAAAACATTCTTGGCTCCAGTTCCCTGATAGAGAAGCCGCAATGTGGACAAGCATGGTTTTCACTGAACAGCAGTTCCTCTTCACCAATTATATCAACCAGTACTTTTCCTTCACCTAGCTTAAGCGCTGCTTCCATTGAATCAGCTAGACGTGAAGTCACACCTTCCTTCACCACAATCCGGTCAACAACGACTTCAATCGAATGCTTTTTATTCTTTTCTAATTCGATTTCATCTCCAAGATCGTACATTTCCCCATCAATTCGAACACGAACATACCCTTGTTTTTTAATATCCTCAAGTACTTTAACATGCGTCCCTTTTCGACCCGAAATAAGAGGGGCAAGCACCTGAAGCTTCGTTCGTTCTGGGTACTCCATTATACGATCGACCATTTGCTCAATCGTTTGTGATGAAATTTCAATATTGTGATTTGGACAGGTTGGTCGTCCGACCCTTGCATATAATAAGCGCAAATAATCATAAATTTCGGTCACTGTTCCAACTGTAGAACGAGGATTTCTACTTGTTGTCTTTTGGTCAATAGAAATCGCTGGAGATAGTCCTTCAATCGTATCGACATCAGGCTTATCCATTTGACCAAGAAACTGACGGGCATACGCTGATAAAGACTCTACATATCTACGCTGTCCTTCTGCATAAATCGTATCGAAGGCAAGTGAAGATTTCCCAGAACCAGATAATCCAGTTACCACAACAAGCTTATCTCTCGGAATTGTGACATCGATATCCTTCAAATTATGTGCTCTGGCGCCTTTTACTATGAGTTTATCCATCGCCATTTGTACGTCATCCTTCCGCTTTCAGCTCTAAAATTAAATCACGAAGCTCTGCCGCTCGTTCGAAGTTAAGCGCCTTTGCAGCTTCCTTCATTTCTTTTTCCATATTCGCTATGAGCTTTTCTCGCTCTTTCTTGTTTAGCTTGCTAATTTTCGTTGAGGCCTTATATTCTTCCTGATCCTCTGCTGCATAAGTCGCACGAATCGCATCACGAATTTCCTTTTGAATCGTCATTGGTGTAATGCCATGCTTCCTATTATATTCCTCTTGAATCGATCGACGGCGCTTCGTTTCGCTAATCGCGAGTTCCATTGAATTCGTCATCCGATCCGCATACATAATGACATAGCCGTTTGAGTTTCTGGCAGCACGACCAATTGTTTGAATAAGGGAACGTTCTGAACGAAGGAATCCTTCCTTGTCAGCATCTAAAATGGCCACTAGCGATACTTCTGGAATATCTATCCCTTCTCTTAAAAGGTTAATTCCAACTAGTACGTCGTATGTTCCAAGTCGCAGCTCCCGTATAATTTCGATCCGTTCTAATGTTTTAACCTCTGAATGCAAATACTGTACTTTAATGCCAATTTCCTTGAGATAATCGGTCAAGTCTTCTGACATTTTCTTCGTTAAGGTTGTGATTAAGACCCGCTCGTTTCGCTTTACCCTATCTTGAATTTCACCAATTAAATCATCAATTTGACCTTCAATTGGGCGAACGTCGATGATTGGATCAAGCAGTCCAGTTGGACGAATAATTTGCTCAACCATTTTTGGTGTATGCTCCAGCTCATAAGGGCCAGGAGTAGCAGACACATAAATAATTTGATTAACATGCTTTTCAAACTCATCAAACATTAATGGGCGATTATCCAATGCTGAAGGCAGTCGGAATCCATGCTCGACTAGCACCGATTTTCTCGCCTGGTCCCCATTATACATGCCACGAATTTGCGGCAACGTAACATGCGACTCATCAATCACGATAAGAAGATCTTCAGGGAAGAAATCCAGCAGTGTATACGGCGTTGAGCCAGGTGGGCGTAAAGTTAAGTGTCTTGAGTAGTTTTCAACTCCAGAGCAAAAGCCCATTTCCCTCATCATTTCAAGATCATACCGTGTACGCTGCTCTAATCGCTGAGCTTCGAGTAGCTTGTTTGCTGATTTTAATTCCTCAAGCCGAACTTCTAATTCTGCTTCAATGTTTTCGATGGCCACGCGCATCTTTTCTTCACGGGTAACGAAGTGAGAGCGCGGAAAAATAGCCACATGATCTCGATCACCCATAATTTCACCCGTTAGCGCGTCTACCTCGCGAATCCGTTCAATTTCATCACCGAAAAACTCTACACGAATACAACGCTCATCCTTTGATGCCGGAATAATTTCCACAACATCTCCACGCACTCTAAACGTACCACGTTGAAAAGCAATGTCATTCCGTTCATATTGAATATCAACTAGTCGATGAAGTAGCTGATTCCGTTCCATTTCCATTCCCGTTCTTAAAGATAAAACGAGCTCTTTATACTCTTCAGGAGAACCTAAACCATAGATACAAGAAACACTCGCAATGATGACAACATCTCTCCGCTCAAACAATGCTGATGTTGCCGAATGGCGCAGCTTATCGATCTCATCATTAATACTGGAATCTTTTTCGATAAATGTATCGGTCTGTGGAACATACGCCTCTGGCTGATAATAATCATAGTAGCTGACAAAGTATTCAACGGCATTGTCTGGGAAAAACTCTTTAAACTCGCTGTATAGCTGACCAGCGAGTGTTTTATTATGAGCAATCACAAGAGTGGGCCGATTGACTTCCTTAATCACGTTTGAAATCGTGAAGGTTTTCCCGGTACCAGTTGCACCTAATAATGTCTGATGCTTCTGTCCATCCTTTAGCCCTTGGACAATTTGTTTGATTGCTTCAGGCTGATCCCCTTGTGGTGTATATTTTGAGACTAGTTTAAATTGATCCTCCACAAAAAAGCCTCCCATTCCTCTTTAAAAATGGCTCTTTTCACATATAATGTTGTTTTGCCCTCAAATGTTGCCCGTTGATTTCCACTGCGAGCACTTGCTTTCCGCGGGGAGTGACGTGAGCCTCCTCGGCGCTTGCGCCTGTGGGGTCTCACGCTTCCCTCCATTCCCGCAGGAGTCAAGTGCTCTCCGCTCCAATCAACTCAGATAGTTAAATAAAAATTGCACTTAAAGCAACAAATTTTACAAAAAGAGCCTTAAAATTGAAGCACTTTCATATATATTGAATGATTTGTCATTTTTTAACTTCGTTTTTCATATAAACATTCTACCACAAATTCAAGAAAACAAACCAGTAAAATGCGAACGAATATTCGATTATTTTATTCCTTATGGAATTAGGATTTCTTAATATTAAAAGTTATCTAGCTGATTCCAGGAATTATCTAGCACTTTTCGAGAATGATCTAGCAGATTTTTAATAATATCTAGTAACTTTTTCAATTTATCTAGCACTTCTTAGTTTCTTACAAAAATAGGTGATCAAAAAAAGACTATCACATTAGTCTGGAAACGAACTAAGATGATAGCCGGTATAGGCAGTTTTATTAAGCCCCATAATGAACGTTCATTTGACACTACTTTCGTCAGGATGCTTGCTTCACTCTTTGTTTCATTCTTTGCGCGTACCAAAAACCAAACGTCAGCGAAAAAGCATCGACAACAATTAACCACATCGAATCTGTGTATCCTTTATAAACTGAAGCAGCAATAAGAGCAACGGTTAGCACAAGAGCGATCACTCGATTATATGCGACCCTTGTAAACAATACGACTAATAGTCCAGGAAGCACTAGTGCCGAAAAATATTTAAGAAACAATCGTACCACCTACTTTACCTAATTATTATTTTTTATGAAAAGGGCATTTCCCTTACAAAATACAATAGTGAATGTATATCTATCATTAGGATATCTGCTCTTAAACGTATGCACAAGTTTTTTCATTCGAAGAATTGTTATTCTCTGCGAGTGCATACTATCGATTATAAAAACGAATTTTAGTTATGGAGATACTGTTTAATAAATATACTACTCATGGAGGTACTAATATGGGCAGAAATAAACGTAAACCGCTTGTTCCTGAATCGCGAGCTTCACTTGACCAATTGAAAAACAAGGTTATGGAGAATGAAGGATATAAAGTTGATAAGGAAAACCCTGACAATGTGAAATATGAGGTTGCTAAGGAAATCGGCGTGCCACTGAAAGAAGGCTATAACGGGAGATTAACTTCCTTGGAGGCCGGAAAGGTTGGCGGGAAAATCGGTGGGAATATGGTTAAAGAGCTAGTCCGAATGGCGCAGGAAAGAATGAAACAGTAGCATTATGTCGTTTTGAGGAGAGGAGAATATGGCTAGTCATCAAACCTTTCAAAATAAAGTAGAACAATTACAAATGGATTTTCGAAAGCAACCTAAGATAAAGAGAATCGTGTTTATTTCGTTATTAAGTAGTATTAGCGCTATATTCCAATCAGCAGGTGGTTTTTTCCCTGGGATCGGTTATCTCATTAGTCCATTGGCAACCGCACCCATCCTCCTTTCCTCTGTTTTTTCGCCTTTATTCGGTTTCTATGCCTATTTATTAACGATCCTGCTGCTATTAATCTTACAGCCTAGTGAATTAATAATTTTTCCGTTTACAACAGGAATTTTAGGGATTTCGATTGGTGTGGCTATTCATCATCTAAAAAATAGATGGAGTATTATTTTGTGTGGAGCGATTGGATTAACAACAGGAATTTGTCTTCTATTATATGGTTTGAAGTTTCCTGTTTTAGGACCAATCGTCTCCTTTTCAATAAGTATCCCAATAATCGGTGGAATATTTGCCTTTTCCTTTTTTTATAGATGGATTTGGATGATGATTAGCAAACTTTTAATAAATCATTTCAGGTTTCTAACTTGATTTCACTCCAAAAATATATTATCTCCCTTTATTTTCTGAACATTTAACAAGCACATCCGTTGCTTTCATATGCTCCACCTTTAAAAGTTTTTATGATTAGTTTTACCAATTACGAAGGAAAAATTAAAAATCGTACCCACCTCTTATCTTTGCCAATTATTAATGAACCTCTTGGCTATCTGGTTTGTATAGCTAGTAAAGACAAAAAGTGGAGGTTGGTTTCATTGGATACGGGATGGATTGTTTCTCTTATCGTCGGAGGCTTGTTAATGATTATCATACTTGCGATTGCGATTCCGATGGATCGCAAGTATGTCGTCCGCGAAAATGGTAAAATCAATTTTCAGAAAACGAAAATCTATTTACGATGGAATGTTTTTGATACATTAACTCTTACTCTAGCTATCTATGCTATCATTTGCGTTCAAGTACTCAATTTTTTAATTTCAGGTGGGCAATCGGTAGAAAATGTTTTTGTCCAATTTTTCACAAATCAAGCACAAGTATGGACGCTTGTCTCCATTCTTTATTTAATTTTCCGTGTATCGTTAACATTAAAATCGATAAAAGAACGATGGGGAGATGAAATTGATTGAACGTGAAGATGAATTAATGATCGCCTATCAAAACGGGGATGAAGAAGCGTTAGAAAGCATTTACGTCCTAGTAAAGCCATCTCTATATGCGTTTATTTTTCGATATTCAAGAGATGAGCAATTGAGCATTGATATTGTACAAGATTCATTTTTAAAGCTTCAGCGCTACAAGCACTATTACAAGTCTGAAAAAGGCAGGATAAAATCTTATCTATTTCAAATTGCGTATCGGTTGATGATTGATCGGTTGAACCGAAGGAAAAAATGGCGATCACTTCTGCCTTTTCTTACTCCTACAATGAACGAAACGATTCAACACGCTGACCGATTAACGATTCGGGACGCAATTGCAAAGCTTCCTGAAAAACAGCGTGCAGTTGTTTTGCTTTTTTACTATCATGACATACCTCAGGAGGAGATTGCAGCTATTCTCGATATTCCAAAAGGGACTGTAAAATCTAGGCTGCATAAGGCGATTCAACTATTAAAGCAAGAATTTGGGGGCGAGAATTTTGAAGCAAGATCCCTTTAAAAAGGAGCATCATCTACGTACGAAGCTTGATGAATATCATGTGAACATTCCTGACTTCCCGATGAAACCAAGAAAGTGGGAACGAGTCATCCAAGTACTAGCTTCACCCGCAAATGATCCGCTTGAGCCAGTCATTTCAACAACGAAAGGCGCGATTGCCTTGAAAGTTTTACCTTTGGCTGGGACAATCGCTATCTCACTTATTCAAGTTTTATTTTTCTTGTAGATTTATTTAGAGGAGAAAAAAAGACTATTCCCGTTGCTCTGCCCCCACGGAGTAGACAATAATCCGTTTACTTCATTGGTGGCCATTCTAAGGGAACAGTCTCTTTGGTTATTATCTATTTAAATAAAAATGGAGTGGATATGTGCGATAGTGTGCAGTCGGCATTTTTTCGGTCGTATAGAAGCCAGATGGTGCTTGAATTAGATCTGGAATTCTATTAACAACAGTAGCACAAGTTAATTCTACCGTTGCTGGATTAGAAATTTTCACAACTGTTTCTGGTTCACCTTGAATGATCCAATCGTTACAATCCGTCTCACCCTCAGAGTATACCTTTCCGATACATTCACTTACAATCACCGGTCCTTGATGTGTCACCGTCGTTACGACAGCTGACATTCCAGTCGCATGTCCAGCAGGAATCGTTTTCCCTAATGTTTCTGAATATAAATCTTCATCATGTGTCATCGGGACTAATTGCTGATTTTGTGATTTAATTGTCCAACCAAATTGCGAGCATAGCCATTCATTTGAATTTCTCATGAAGGATGGAAGGTCATTATTGCTTGCAATTTCTTTTTCAAACTCTTCTAATGATAAACCCGACCCGTGCACCTCTGCTAAAGCAATTCCATAGTGCTCAACATTATAGCTCGATTTACCTTCAATTCGAATAATATTATGGGAGGAACCAGCTAAAGTCGTAATTAAGTTACCCCAGAAAACATCCTGATAGCCTGTACCCGTTAAAGTACAATTGTTATCTTTGGCAAGACGGTCTAAACGATTCGTCATTTCTGGTGAAGTTGTCCATGGATAAAAAGCTTCTTCACAAGTCGTAATCGCATTTACTCCGTGACGGGCAGCTAACTCAAAAGCGTCCATTGTGTCAGACATTAAACTTTTTGTCATAATGATACATACATCAGCATCTGTTTCTTGAAAAACTTGCTCAGCGTCACTTCTTATTGGGACATTTAGTTTTAGATCCAATCCTGCTACTTCGCCTACATCCTTACCAACAAGAGCTGGATTTGCATCAATTGCTCCAACAATTTCTGCTCCCTTTTCATACAAATATCGCAAGCTTATCATACCCATTTTTCCACAGCCATACTGAATAACACGAACTTTTTCTAACATCCTGATCCCTCCAAGTTTGCTCAGTATTTCACATAAATGTATGTATTGAATAAAACTCTACAATCAAATTGTAAACCCTATAGCAACAATAGGATCAAGGACTATTTTATTTTTTCACAGGAATTTGCAGTCGCATAATCATTTGGCGTTCATTACGTATCCAATCTGGCAATTCAAAAATAACTTCGCAAATATAATCCCCGACAATTTCAAGACCATGCTCGTTTATGTAATCAACAAGTTTAAAAGCATATTCTTTTTCTTTGGAAAAATCATCACAATAAATGGACACATAATTATGTGAAGGTATTCGTTCAATTCCTTTAAGATCAACATAATGGTTATCAACAAACATAAAGATCTCTGTAGAGGTTAATTTTCGTTGTTTAATGGTTTCCACTCGAGTAATTGTTCCTACATTACAGAAATTAAAAGTAGGGAATTGGTGAATAATTGCCTGCTTTCGTAGCTCTCTTAAAATATATTCATATGTTTCTAGTTCATCTTCATAAATATCTTGATTTCCGTTATAACAGTATATATTTCTCTCTGGGAAAAAGCTCTCCTCAACTACACCCATTTTAGTAATTTGCCTACATTCATTATAATTTTCTCGGGCTACCTCAAGCGTCCTTTTCATCTCCTTTAGCTCATTCACCTTTTGTTCAATTCGGATAAATTGTTCATCGATCAGGTGAGGAAGCAAATAGGCATCCCTTTCTACAAATAGTTCCTTCATTTCTCGCAATGTAAATCCCATATACTTTAAATATTTTATAAAATCTAGACATGCACATTGCTTTATCGTGTAATAACGATAATTTGTTACCGGATCCGTATAGTTAGGTGAAAGAAGGCCAATTTTATCATAATGATGCAAAGTTTGAACTGAAACATTGTTTAGCACCGCCATTTGTCCAATTGAAATCTTCTTTAGCATATTTATGCCTCCTGCTTCGTTGATTCCTTGCGTTGAGATGACTTTATTTAAAGAAAGAGCCTAAAAACAGGCTCCTTCATAATCGATTCATATTATTAAATATTTATATCTTTGGACATTAAAGATAAATCACCAATATTTTCATAATAACATACATTCACTTGTCTTTAATTTTAGATAGTAAAGAAATCGACTTTTTAGATATTACCCTAATAAAAAACATAAGAGCCTTACTAATTTAAAATATAGCAAGGCTCTTTAAAGTCGTTTCATTTCTATCCAATTAAATGTGTTTACACTCAAAAATTAATAAAAAAGTTGTTTAATTCTTGTTCAACTTAAATAACCTTATAATAAAAACTATTTTTCGAAACGGGATTTGTCATAGTTATAAGGAATACTTGTACCCACAACAACATCCTCAATTTTCTCAATAATTAGCCAATCATCCATATTTCCTTGATGATCAAATTCAAGTGGTGTAATTTCCTCAACACTAGTAAACGCCACTAAACAAAGACATTTTTTATGCCAACGTTGCTTTTGTTTTTCTGACAATACAAGTTTTATTTGATTTTTTTCTAATATTTCTGTGATTTCATCGTCTGTTAACTTTACATAATTTTGAACACTTTCTACTACCGCTTTAGCTGATATAAGCTTTGTTCCTTTTTCCATAAAGTAAAGTGTCTCACCATTAAATACTCTACTATGTGGAATTTTCCTGCCTGCTGCACCTCTTACAACCATAGATTTCGAACCATTGAGTATTTTTGATAGTACTTTTTCTTTATTATCGCAATAAACTAAATGTTCCAAAGCTAATATTCCTCCCACCTCAATTTTATTACTATATATTAACCTATTAATAGCTTAAACTTTATTTTTGTCCTAAAAGAGTCTAACTATTTAATAATTTGTGAATTTATAAAACAACAGACTTATTGTCATACTTTTTCATTTCACCTACCGAGGAATGGGACAATTTCATCTTATCATGAGGTTTTCTTATTTCTTATTTCTTATTTTCTTTATTTGCTTGCAGATTTCGAATAAGAAATAAAACTTCCTCAATTATATTTCAATAATAATTTAATTTACAATTTGGATCCTCATAAAAACATTTCAGTCGAAGGTACGGCAGTAGGACTTAAAATTTATCCTGAAGTTACAAAAAGGGTAAAGCTTTTTATTAGGCTTTACCCTTTCTTTCATTTTTTAGTTGTAGTAAAAAGGGCTGAAAAAAATTACGGCGTTATTCTTTCGTTTATTTCATAATAAGGACTGAATTATTCCAGGGGATTTTGAAAACATTCCGGTTAATTAAGAAAAATTAGAAGATCAAACAGCCTCATTCCCCTTTTTCAGCTCATCCTGTACGAATAAAATCCCCAATTCATGATGATCACCCTCGAATAAGGCGCGCTGTGCGAAGCGTACTTCCCCATTCACATCCAGAACCTCGAGCTTACAATGTGCCCGATTTTTCAATAGTGCTTCATAAAAGCTTTTTTTATCATGAACTTGTATTCCGTTTACCTTTGTAATCAGCTCCCCAATCTGTAAAGCCATATGATTTGCAGGTGAGCCAGGGATAATTCCAAGAATCATCACACCATGATTTCTTTTTGAAAAATAAAACGGCAGGTTTTCTTCATTTATTCTATGCTTTAATGTGATAACCTCTCGTCCGATAATAGCAAGCGTAACAACAGCAATCGATACAAGCGGAGACCAATACCCAGAAATGGATAGAAGCATCACGATAATCCCGAGTACGATAACCCTTTTTCCAACCGATTTGATTGTATCTATCGGTAGCATGCCTTGAATTTGCTGGTAGAAGCCTATTGCAAATGGAACCAGTATAATCGAATATGTTTCACCCGCTACCGAGAAAATCGGCCACCATTCGAATAACGGCTGTAATGCGTCACCAGGAATGACAAGAAACATGGGAAGCAGCCAAACCCGTTTCACTTCATGTGCTCCAACAATTTGGCCACGTTTACTTTTTATTAGCTTAGGCGACGTTCCTTTCCTTCCATTTTTGAAAATAAGAATACCCTCTCCGATTAGGAGAAGAGCTAGGAGAACGGCGATGGAAGGAAAGATTGTTTGCTCCGAACTAGCGACAGATGTAAACATTGAAGGCAGCGGCCATTGCTGATCAACCGCAAATATTGTTGCAAAAAAAGCAAAGCCTAATGTATAAGCCGGTGCCATCCATCTTACCTTTGTCGTAAAACTCCATAAAAACGTAAAGGCAGCTGTAAAAAGAAGCGTTTCAATTGGGATGACAAGTCCTGCAATGATCGAAATGAGCGACAAGCAAAGTCCAATTAATAACCCTAACGGAAGAAGCTGCCTTAGCTCGAAATAAGCATTTTCAGCGCGCACATGGAAATTTTTCCTTTCCCGTTTTACACGTGAAACACCTAATATTGCAGCGATAAAGAAAAGATAATAAAATACCGGATGGAGAAAAAGCATACCCACCCCTTTTAATAGTTCAATCAGCCATTCTTGAGCCACCCGTGCCACCAACCTTTAATAAGTTCACTATTAGTAAAACTTTGCCTTCATTATGTCCTTTCGGTGAATGGCAGAGTTTTCTTATGCAATCTATTACTCTTTATTCTATCAAAATGTCAACCTAAAGCCTATGGCTATCTATTTGAAAAACAAAAATAACAGGAAGAACGGCTCTTCCTGCTACTAAATATATTTCTTATTAAATTCAACTACTCAATGTCCACCCCACACGTACAAAACCACCCAACTGTCCACGACCGGTGCCAGGCACCGTCGGTGGACACTTTGGGCGATCTGTCCACGGGTGGTGCCCATGGGTGGTGCCTGGCACCAGAGTTAGCGTGTGACAATTCGGAGTGCGGTTTGGAGTTGGAGGTCGTTTTTCTCTTTTTTCATTTCAGCTCGAACAGCTTCCTGGAGGGCTGCGGCTGTTTTCCCGTCGATGGTTCCGCTCGGCTCTAGTCCTGTTTGCTGTTGGAAGGCTCTAACGGCAAACATCGTGGATTCACTGAAATAACCGTCCTTTCTTCCTGGTGAGTAACCGAGTGCAGCCAAAATTTCTTGTGCATTTTTCACTTGCTCATTATTCGTATCTATCATTAATACTTCTTCAATCTGGAGGGGATGAGTGTTGAAAATCTCTGCCTTCTTCACTTCAATCGTTGGTTTAATTCCCTCCTTATGAATCCAGTTGCCGTTAGGAGTCAACCACTTGTACAACGTCAATTTAATATTGCTTCCATCCCCCATCGAAACAGGCAGCTGAACGGTTCCTTTTCCATATGTTGTTTCCCCAATCACAGGATAGTCCTGGGCTTCACTTAACGCCCCAGCTAAAATTTCGGAAGCAGATGCACTCCCCTTATCGGCAAGTACCACAATTGGGTATTCCTTTGCTTTCGTTAAATTAGAAAAATAGCGTTTCTTTTCACCATTACGGCTTTCAATCTGAATATAAGGGCTCTCTTTTGTGACAAACTCCTTTAAAATATCCTGCACGGACTCGAGAAATCCGCCAGGGTTTCCCCGCACATCAATAATTAACCCATCCATCCTTTTCTTTTCTAATCCATTTAATGCCTCGAAAAATTCCTTTGCTGTATTTTCGGCAAACGATGAAATTTCTATATAGCCAATATCCTCCCCATTATGACTTTTTAACTCAGAATGGACGGTAATTTGCGGGATTTCATCTCGCTTCACTTCAACTTTAAAAGGTTTCGTCAATCCTTGACGAACAATTTCTAACTCTACCTTCGTCCCTTTCTTTCCTCTAATTTTTAAGGTTGCCTCATATAAATCTAAGCCCTCGATTTTTTCACCATCGACCTTTAGAATATGATCACGAGGCTTTAAACCTGCTTTCTCCGCTGGTGAATTTTTAAAAGGGGAAACGATAATGACCTTGCCCTCCTCCATGCTCACCTCAGCCCCGATCCCTTCAAAAGAAGACTCAAGCGCTTCATTGAATAGCTTCACTGTTTCCTTGTCCATGTATTCGGAATTAGGATCAGCTAGCGTTGCAAGCATTCCTTGTATCGCACCCTCAATAAGCTGATTCTCGTCCACTTTTTCAACATAGCTATTTAAGATTAAATTGTATGCTTGCTGTACCTTCTCTAAATTTTCTGATTGGACCGGCTCCTCAAGGGTAGTTATTTCACCAAGCTCAAACCTTACATCCTCCTCCTTATTGAGCCATTGGAACCCCAAAAATGCCCCGCCAGCCCCAGTCAATAAAGAAATAATTATCAAGAACGCGATCCATCTTTTCTTCATTCTCCTCTTCCCTTCTCATGGCAAAATGGCTATTTTCTCTGTTCTGTAATCATAGCTTCTTTTCCTCTATTCATACCTTAAAAGTTGATTAAGCTCGTGTTATTTACTAAAACTCCTACTAGCTAAAAAAAGACACCCCACAAAGGAAATGGGATGTCTTTGTTGTTAAAATATATGATTGTTCAGGACGAGGTATGCAGGTAAAAAATTATACTCAAATGTGAAGCACATAATGAAAGCCGGACTCTTAAACGTTAGCATAATCTACAGCACTTTAGCTAAACGAAAAATCTTTCCTTGTTAAATTGATGTATTTAATAGCATTTCGGAAGGTGCGAACGCCACCACCCTCTTGAATACAACGAAGAACGGTATTCTCTTCCTCCACAATTAGCCCACTTATGATATCAACACCCATATCGAAAAGAACAGGTGATAGAGGCGTGCTCGGCCCAATCATGATCGTCACCGCATTTTTTGACAACTCCAATAATCTGGGAGCAGTCTTATTAATAAGAGTAGACGAGGTGAGCAGCACGATATCCTGTTCAGGAAGTATATACTCTGCTGCAGGATCTGGAAGATCGCCAAAGCTAGGCTTTCTTTCTAAAATCGTCAGCTCACATTGGTCAGCAAGCTCCCCCATATTCCGAAAATGCCCAATGACGGCGACTTTCTTTCCTTTTGCATTTTCAGCAATCAGATCAAAGGCACTTCCAATCGTTAATTGCTGAAACCCATTTTCCTCCATATTAGAAATATTTTCGCGATGATTAAAAACAGAATTTATAGCACTTAATCCAATAGAAGCTTCGAAGAATTCCCATGATTTGATAAGCTCCGCTAATTCCTTCACCGTTTTCCCCTGACATTTTCCCGATAGCGGAGATGGTGCTGCAGGTCGAGGTGAGCTCATCGCCAAACCCGTTGTTTTCGAACGCGCTGCTGTCCATGCCAATCCCACAATCAGCTCCTCAATAATCACATCATCCTCCACTTCCTTAATGAGTGAATCATATAATTGCCACATTATGAAATCCTCCTATATTCTATCTTGGTATTTTTTTATAAAAAAAGCCTCAAAGAGAAAATAATCTCTTTAAGGCTTCAGTATTTTGTATTCGCCTTGGAATAATTTTCACCAGAATATCTTCTGGTTTTCTTAAAAATTACTCTTTCTAAGCAATGCTCTAGCTTTATTCTAACATTTTTTTACACCTTAAGAAACTTTCTTACGGACATTAAACTACCCCATACACCAATAAGCGCTCCGATCAAAAGCAGCAAGCCAGACAATTGATAAACGAACGGATTAAATTGCAGCAACTCAATGTTCATTCCTTTTAACTTAACCGTTAAGAAATCAAGCACATACTGATATGAAGTTGAGACCAACACAATCGGAAGGACAGCGCCAAGCACTCCTAGCCAGAAGCCTTCAAGGAAGAATGGCCATCTAATAAAAGCATTTGTCGCACCGACTAAACGCATAATTTCAATTTCTCTTTTTCGTGCCATAATTGTAATTTTAATCGTATTAGAGATTAAAAACATTGCCGTAAACAATAAACCGATAATGAGAACAAGCCCAATATTTCGGCTTAAGTTAATAAAGGAGAAAAGTTTTTCTATACTCCCTTGGCCGTACTTTACCTTTGCAGCAAAATCTAATTTTTCAATTTGTTCGGCAACCTTAATCGTATCTGCCGGATCCTTCGTCTTAACAACGTATACATCACTTAACGGATTGTCCTGTTCAAAAAGCTTGTAGGCCTCTCCATCCTCCCCGAAGCTTTCAATCAAATTATCGAGTTCTTTATCTTTATGAGAATATTGAACTGACTTTACTTCTGGAATGGCTTTTATCTTTTGCTCTAATACCTTTTGATCCTCCTGAGTTGCAGCTACATCAATATGGACGCGGATTTCCACCTGTTTTTCCAGATCTTCTGCCACTTTGTTGAGATTCATCATAATGGCGAAGAAAACACCTACCAAAATCAGAGTAACGGTGACTGCACTAGCAGATGCAAAGGTCATCCAACCATTTCTCAGAAGGCTTTTAAAACTTTCTCGAAAATGACGGCGCAGAGTTCTAGCCTTCATAGCCATATTCCCCTCTCTGCTCGTCACGAACGATTTTTCCACTTTCAATAGCGATAACTCGATGTTTAATTGTATTTACGATTTCCTTATTATGGGTCGCCATCACAACAGTCGTTCCCCTTGTGTTAATTTCATCAAAGATGTTCATAATTTCCCACGATGTATCTGGGTCCAGGTTCCCCGTCGGCTCATCTGCAATAACCACTTTTGGTGAATTTACAATGGAACGAGCAATTGAAACGCGTTGCTGCTCGCCCCCTGACAATTCCGTAGGAAGCATTCTTGCTTTATGCTTTAAATTAACAAGATCTAACGTTTCCATGACTTGTTTTTTAATATATTTCGGTTGCTCTTCCGTTACTTCCAGCGCAAAAGCAACATTTTCATAGACTGTTAAAGTAGGAAGTAATTTGAAATCTTGGAAAACCACACCGATATTACGACGAAGTAGAGGTACTTTACTAGATTTTAACTTAGCAAGATTCACTCCATTAATCGTAATCGTTCCACTCGTAGGCTTTTCTTCTCGATACATCATTTTGATAAAAGTAGATTTCCCTGCTCCACTGGGTCCTACTACATAAACAAACTCGCCCGGCTTAATGTGCACATCTATCCCATTCGCAGCAATTACGCCATTCGGATACTTCTTATATACTTCCTTCATTTCGATCATTTATATCACCCGATATCTTTGTCTTTAAGATTATGTTCTAATGGCTTAGTTAAACATGTTGACTTCTGCTGCAGATACTCGCTTTCCGCTCAACAACACTCAACATTCATATTACAAACGTATATTTTAAAAATATTTTCGACAAAAATCATTATTTTCAAGACACATTTACAATTATAACATCATCTTTTGTCAAAAACCCTGAAATAATATTACATTTTCTTTTCAAAGTAACGATCGGATTCTATAAAAATACTATATTTGTTCTTTTTTCCATATTAATGATTAATTTAGGCTATGTTAATCATATCTGTTGATTTCCGCTCCAATCAACAGGCGGAATTTTCGACATTGTCCTTTAACAGGATCATTTTTAAGGGGAAATTAATTTGAAATAAAAGAGGATCTGAAGAATTTCGGGAAGTTTTTTTGTAAAAATCAGCAAATTAATAGGATGAAACCAAAATGATTTCATCCTAAAATGTATGACTATGCGGTTTTTATGTAACGAAAAAACCAATTTATTGCTTACTTTTTCGCAGCTAACCAATCAGAAACTTGTGTTGCTTCATCGCCTTTAAGTAGGCCAGCAGGCATTGCACCTTGTCCTTTAGCGATAATATCTTCAATTTCTTCCTTTGTAAATGTTGAACCCGCTTTATCAAGTGCAGGTCCTACTCCACCTTCAAGGTTACCACCATGGCAGCTAGAACATTTTTGATCATAGAATTTTTGAGCGTCACCAGCACTTGCTGTTGTATCGCCACCTGTTGTGCCTTTATCTTCCTCTTTCGCAGTGTCTCCACCGCCGCCACAAGCAGCAAGCACAAGAGATGTACCCATTAGTAATGCTAGAAGCTTTTTCTTCACTGTAAAACCTCCTATTGGAAAAAATGCATATTACATCAATATTATACCAATATTAAACCCTTTTGAAACCCTTGCCTAGTACCTCAGAAGCATCTGTAACAATAACAAAGGCAGTAGGATCAATGCTTTTCACTAGTTGTGTCAATTTGGTGAACTCGTTTTGTTCCACTACACACATAAGAACAGGACGTTCATAATCCGTATAGCCACCATATGCTGTTAATTTTGTCACACCACGATTAATTTTATGTAAAATTCCTTCACGAATTTCATCTTGTTTTTCTGTAATAATCAAGGCCATTTTCGAACGACCAAATCCAACTTGTATAAGATCAATGGTTTTGCTTGTAACGTATAAAGCAATTAAGGCGTATAGACCTCTTTCAATATCAAATACCATTGCTGCAGCAAGGACTATGAGCCCATCAATGAGTGCAACACAAGTTCCTAACGTTAGGCCGGTATATTTATTAATGATTTGTGCTGCGAGATCTGTTCCCCCTGTCGAGGCTTTTCCGCGAAAAACAATTCCAATTCCTAGTCCCACTCCAATACCACCAAATAACGAAGCAAGCAGTGGTTCATTCGTCCACGGTTCAAAGTCTTTTGTTAAATAAACAACAAAAGGCAAAAAGAGAGTGCCAACGAGTGTTTTTGCACCGAACTGCTTTCCTAAAAAAATGACGCCTGCAATAAAAAGCGGTATATTTAAAGCCCATTGCACATACGCAGGCTCCCATCCAACTAAATCATACAATATCGTACTTATCCCGCTCACTCCACCAGAAGCAACCTGGTTTGGAAGAAGAAACACATTAAAGGTAAGCGCCACAATTGCTGCTCCAACAAGTACTAACATATACTCCTGAAGCATTTGTAGCTTTCTGTTCACTGTTATATCCCGGTTATTTTTCCCCATAGACAATCTCCTTACTAGATGCACTGCGATTTATTATTAGTTTTCATTACATATTTTTTGAGATTTTAGACTTTTTTATGTAAAAATTAAATCGTCATTGGATTCATTGAACAAGCCTCGATGTTAATCGTAAGCGCATTGAGATGAATCCGTCGACATTTACATAACAAGGCTAGGATCAGAATTTCATAGAAGTTTTGTTCTAAATAGATCGATACCGTCAGTGAGTATAGCATGGAGAATTTGCTATGTAAATACCATTAGACTGCTGTGTTAAAGGAATAAACACCTATGATTGAAGATTCATTTTTGGGAGCAAACTAATAAAAACTGTAAGGGCTTAAAACTTGTAACGTTAATCTATTATTACGTTTGATATTTCCAATTAAATGAGAGTTATTTTTTACATGCCTATGCTATAATGTCGAAAAGAGGAGGTGAAAGAATGGAAAAGATATTAAATGAGATTTTATCCCAGCTGAAAGAGCACTCAAAGAGATTCGACTCTATCGATAATCGTTTTGATCATGTTGAGTCCAAAATTGATAAGGTCGAAAATCGACTTGGCAATGTTGAGACAAAAGTCGATCAGATTGAAGTTAGACTTGAAAAGGTCGAAGATAGACTTAGCAGCGTAGAAACAAAAGTAGAGCAGATTGACATTAGACTTGAGAACGTGGAAAACAGACTTGGTAATGTGGAAGCGAAAGTCGAAAAAGTTGAGTTCAGACTTGAGAGCGTTGAAAACAGACTTGGTGACGTTGAAGCAAAAGTTGAAAAGGTTGAGTTCAAACTTGAGAACGTCGAAAACAGACTCGGCGATGTGGAAAACAGACTTGGCAATGTGGAAACTAAAGTAGACAAAGTTGAGTTCAGACTTGAGAACGTCGAAAATCGACTTGGTAATGTGGAAGACAGTATTCACAAGCTTCAAGAAACGGTCGAAAACAATGCTACTGAGTTCAGAAATCATTTCAAGCATATTGAAACAAAATTAGATCAACATGAGGAAACATTCCGAGTTATTTCAAATGAGCTAAAGGGAACAAAAATTGATATTGAGCATCTAAGTGGAAAAAGTGGCGTCCATGAAATGCAAATAAATCAGCTTCAAAAAACAATCTCCGTTTAAAAACACCTCGAAGTCACATCATTGGTAAATGCTATATTCCAAACAAATAAAGCCCTTGCCAACTATTCATTAATTGGCAAGGGCTTTTAATAATCCTATTTATTCTGAATCGTGAACTCTCAAGAACTTCTATTATATACTTTAACTTAATTTCGAACGCAGATAAGCATCGATAAAGAGATCGATTTCTCCATCCATGACAGATCCCGTATTTCCAACCTCGGTATTTGTGCGGTGATCCTTTACCATGGAATAAGGGTGGAAAACGTAGGAGCGAATTTGACTTCCCCAGCCAATTTCCTTTTGTTCCCCACGAATATCAGCTAAAGCTTGTTCTTTCTCTTCAATTTTTCGCTGATAGAGCTTTCCTTTAAGCATTTTCATCGCATGCTCACGGTTTTTGATTTGAGACCGTTCAGTTTGACATGTCACAACCACCCCAGTAGGAATATGAGTAATCCTTACCGCAGAATCGGTCGTATTAACGTGCTGTCCACCTGCTCCGCTCGAACGATACGTATCGATCTTTAAGTCCTCCGTGCGAATGTCAATGTCAATGTCATCATTAAACTCAGGCATGACATCACATGAAACGAAGGACGTATGACGACGACCTGAAGAATCGAATGGAGAAATTCGTACTAAGCGGTGAACACCTTTTTCCGCCTTCAGATACCCGTATGCATTATGACCCTTGATACTGAGCGTCACACTCTTAATACCTGCTTCGTCACCTGGCAAATAATCCAGCGTTTCAACTTTAAAACCTTTTTTCTCTGCCCAACGAGTGTACATTCTTAAAAGTAAGGAGCCCCAATCTTGAGATTCCGTTCCTCCCGCTCCCGGATGAAGCTCTAATATCGCATTATTTTTATCATAAGGCTCACTTAGGAGAAGCTGCAGCTCGAACTCATTCAAACGTTTTGCCATTTCCTTTAATTCCGTTTCAAGCTCAGCTTGTAGCTCCTGATCCTCTTCCTCTTTCACAAGCTCATACGTTAGCTCAAGATTTTCAAAGGTTTCATTCAGATCGTAAAGCTCGTTTACTTGATCCTTTAACCCATTTAACTCGCCGATGACAACCTGTGCCTTCTGTTGATCATCCCAAAATCCTGGCTGTAGCATTGTGTCATCAAGCTCAGCAATTCTCGCCTCTTTGTTTTCTAAGTCAAAGAGACCCCCTAAAGTCCGCCAATCGCTTAGCTGTTTTTTCTAATTCATTTCGAATATCTGCTAATTCCATTTCTTCACCTCTAGAATTTTTTTATTTTTTGTTGTAAATACGTTGATTTCCGCTGCAGGATGCTCGCTTTCCGCGGGCGGTCCGGGAGCCTCCTCGGCGCTATCGCACCTGCGGGGTCTCCCCTGTCCCTTCCTCCCGCAGGAGTCTCGCACCTTCCGCTCCAATCAACAGGTGCTAAGATCAACATTGTACTTTTAACAGAACCAAATTAATAAATGAAATCCCAAAATTTCATTTTCAAGCGTTGCATATTAGATTTAGACTTATTAAGCTTTGAAAGTGTTTCTTTCATAAATTGCTCCATGTGATCATATTTCACTTTTTGAATCTTGTTTTCACTATAAAGACATTCTTGATTTATGTTAATAACCCGCTTAAATGCTTCTACATATTCATCTCCATACATTTGCTTCAGATCATCTAAATAGCTATACATACTTCCTCCTCTTTCAGAAAGACCTTCATAATGTAACAATGATACTGAATATGCAAACATTCTCGGAATGGACGCCTTATAGTTTGAATCTCGGAAACTCATATTTCGCTTTTTGATCTCTCTTCTCTTGATAACAGCATAAATGATATAGACCAAAAATATGGAAAAGAGAACAATCAAACTACCGATAACAAGTTTAATCAATAACGCCAATTCTTCTTTAGGCTTTTTATTCAGCGTATTAGTTGGAGCAGGTTCATCATCCTTCACTTGTTTTTTCTCTTGGGAACGATTAGTTGAAACATTTCCTAAAGCACCTTCTGTTGAAGAATTCCCTGTATCTTCATGGCTAATAGAAGAATTTAAACTCCCTTCAGGGTAATTGGAAAGATCCGTTTTCTCCATCACATCGTAATAAGGTGGTGTTACTTCAATTGGAATCCAACCCATTTCATCTAAATAGATTTCCGTCCATGCATGAGCATTTTTCCCTTCTATCGCTACCTCTTCATATTCCGCGACACCTTTAACATCTTTCGGAGTAATTAAATAGCCTTCCACATATCGTGCAGGAACTCCATATGAGCGAAATAATAAAGTAGCAAAAGTGGCATAATGTGTCGCATAGCCCTCTCTACTTTCTTCAATAAGATATTGCATAAAGTCCTTCGACTGTGGTAACGGATCGGCATCCGTATTGTAGGTTAACGTATCTTTTACAGTTGATTTCACATTCTTAATCATGTCTTCATAGGACATTCGTTCATCCTTCAGATGATTGATGCTTTCAACATGGCTTTGAAGAACGAATTTCGTTTCTTTCGGGATGTGTAAATAATTTTTATAAATGTATTCATTATAGTGACCTTCATTTTTGAAATAGTTTTCTGTCTGCTTATTTTTCGTTACATTATATAAATCATTAGCGACAGTCGGATATTTTTTGACAATGTTATCAGAAGATTGATACTCATAAAGTCGATTTCCAAAAAAT
>JAEWIG010000286.1 GCA_023387295.1 Bacillota bacterium
GCATAGATATAGCGAGATTCAGTTGGATTCTTTAAAATCATCACGCTGTATATTCCAACAATGAAGAATGCTAGGAAAGCTACCCATGCACATCCAACGTGAAAATAGAAAATCTTCTGGCTTGCGCCCATTATTTTTTCAACAGGCGACCAAATAAATACTAAATATAAAGCAACGAATAATGCCGGTACTAGCAAAGCAAATAGTATACGGTCAATCATCGGAGACTGTTGTTTCATCAGGATCCCTCCATTAAATATTCGAATAAGAAAAAGCAGGCTGCAAAGAACAGCAAATCGTATCCCACCATTAATTGAAACCACGAGATAGCATCTGCTATTCCATCTTGACCTAAGACAACCTTTGTCGCCTGAACTGCTGCAATCATTAACGGACTAAGTAAAGGTAACAATAATACAGGAAGAAGCATTTCACTATTTTTTGCATTTGCTGCTAATGCTGCTAGGAAAGTACCGACAATAATGAATCCAGTTGTAGCAATAAATACGATTAGTAAGAACCAAATCATTTCCCCATTAAATTTATAGTCAAATAAAATGAATAATACCGGGATGCTAATTAATTGTACGATTGCCACAAGTACTAAATTTGCAAAAACCTTGCCTAAATAAATACTAGCTGGATCGATTGGTGCTACTCTTAACCCTGTTATGCAATCATTCTCATTCTCTGCTAGGAATGAGCGATTGAGGCCTAGTATTCCTGAAAAAATCGTAATCACCCAGATTAACCCAGGAATAATAGCTTTTACTGTATTATTTGTTGGGTCGAATGCAAAGCTGAAGATTAGAATGACTAGACTTGAAAAAATAATCATCATCCCAATCATTTGCTTTGACTTTAGTTCGTTACGTAAATCTTTTCCGGCAATCACGAGTGCATCTTGAAGGACTGTGATCATTTCCCATTCACCGCCCCGTCATACCATTCCTTTAAAGCGACCAATCCCGCATTACGATCGATTGGCTGAAAAGTAACTACTTTACCTTTTTTTAATACTAGCGCTTTATCACAGTTATTCATTACTTGTTCAAAGTCATGAGAGATTAAGAGAATTGAAATACCTTTATCCTGCTTTTCCCTCATTAATTTGTTTAATAGACTAATTGCTTCTTGGTCTAAGCCAGTATGAGGCTCATCTAATAGTAAGACGTCTGGTTCAGCTAAGAGAACACGAGCTATCGCTAAACGCTGCATCATCCCTCTTGAAAAAGAACGAATCGGAATATCCTTAAAGTAATGCAAACCAACTGTATTGAGCAGTTCCATTGCTTTTTCTTCTCGATTTTTAATTTTGTATAATTTTGCATAAAACATTAGATTTTCAACTGGTGTAAGAGAATTATAGAGAAAGGATTCATGTCCTAAATAACCAATCTTTTTTTTCAGAATAGGCGATTTTTTCTTAACCACTTCTCCATTTAAATAAATATCTCCACTTGTTGGTTGCATTAACCCTGCTGCAATCTTAAAAAACGTGCTTTTCCCTGCTCCATTCGGTCCAATAATGGCTACACTTTCTCCTCGCTCTAATTCTAGTGAGAAGTTGCGTAAAATGATTTTATCGCCAATTACTTTCGTAATATTTTTCAATTCAAGCATATTATCCAACTCTTTCTTAAGTGAATCGAAGCAGTTCTTTTTTTACACTATCAAGATGCTGCTTATATTCATCCATATTTTTGGAATATTGCTCATCTTGAATTTTTCCTTGACTCTTTAGCGTTTCAAGTCGCGTCATTTGATCTTCGATTACTGACTTCTTTCTTAGCAGTATTTGAAACTGCTTTTCATCATTATCTGGTTCCTGCTGTCTTATTTTTTTTCTCTTTCGCATAAATATGACCACTGCTACGACAAGTAATACGAGCAAAATAATGTGGGGATTAAGCTTATTTAAAATCGGTGTTCCTAGCCAAAAGGATATCAGCCAATCCGGATGGAATGGAGCCAAATCACTCATCATTCCACCCTCCCTTTTTGTTTGCGTAATTTATTTAATTCTTTTAATATCTCTCGTTCAGTTTCATCATCAATCGGTTGATTATTAGACGGGGTCTTCTTAACATTGCTTTCTTGATTTAAATAACCTGCTGCAAGAGCCTGGTAACGTTTTTTCATTGATTCAAAATCTTCTTTGGAAATCTTTTTCATAAGATAATCCATTTCCAGCTCATTCACAGTCTCATAGATCATTTCTAACGGTAGCTCACTGTCATTGTCCTTTGCATAAGCTACCGCTTTCTCCTCACTAGTAAAAAAAGGAGCAATGATAAAGTAAAAACAACTGATGACGATTGCAGCACCTATTAATAAATATAGATAATCCATTTTAATCGCTCCTTTACTAGAAAAGCTCAAATGCCTCTTAGAAATGCTTGCGCCTTTCTGCCTCAAAGGTTTGTTCAACAATTTCTCGTTCAATCTCTGGTATTTCTTCGATTTGTACAGCCTCTAACGATGCGTTTTTATTCGTTAATTTCTTTATTCCATAACCAACACCGATTGCGCCTAATAAAAAGCCTACTGCTGGCATAATCCAAGCGATGATCCCACTACCTTCAGTTGAAGGGGTCCGAAGCGCCGCCTGACCATATTCATCAACGTATGACTGCAAGATTTCTTTCTCGTTTTGCCCTTCATTTAGGGCTTCTAAAACCTCATCATAATAAACCTTTTTAATTGTACAGGTTGAAAAATCATGGTCTGCATGCCCTTGCATATCAAGCTTACTAATAATAGATTGAAACTCTTTAGAATTATATGTGTACTCCGAACTTGCTCTCACTCTATCAGAATTAAACCCGAAATCAACCATGACAACAGAAGCTAGGAATACAAATGTTCCTTTTAAGAATTCCTTTCTCGTCATGTTTTTCATTTTCGACCACCCGCCTGCTTACTGCCTAGTCGATAAGTTGAGCTTGTTTTCCCACCAATAAGTGCGATAGCTGTTCCAATTAGCATCAAAAAGCCTCCAACCCAAATCCAACTGACAAAAGGGTTAATCTTCACATGTAACGTGATCTTCTCTGTGCTTTCCCAAGAATTAAGAACAACATATAAATCCTCTTTCCAGTTTGCTTTAATTGCTATCTCTGTAGAAGGCTCAGGCCATGTTCCGTAAAATATTTTCTCAGGCTTTACGCTTCCTTTACTCTTTCCTTTATAGGAAACTGCTAGATTTGCATAAACAATTCCATTGCCGTTTTTCGATGTTTCTCCAAGACTTTCGAATGTTAATTCATAATTTCCGATTTCAAAGCTTTCACCTTTGTTAACGGTTTTCATCATATCTTCAGAATAAGCATTTGAAGCGATGACACCAATTGCAATAACTGCAATCCCTATATGAACGATATAGCCTCCATACCGACGCTGATTTTTTCGTGTTAGTTGGACAGCAGCACGGATAAAGCCTTCCTTAGTCGCTTTTCTTCTTGCAATAATCCCCCGCCAAAACTCTGCAATATGAACGGCAAACATAAAGACTGTTACGGTCAAGCCTATGATTGCATAAATTCCTCTGACACCCATTGCTACAAGAATAACCGCAAAGATAATTGCAATTATTAGTGGAGCAATTGTGTTTTTTAAGAACCGCTCAAATACTGCCTTTTGCCATGAAATAAGGGGACAGATTGCCATTAACAAGATGAGCGCAAGCATAATTGGTGCCATTACTTTATTAAAATATGGTGCACCAACGTTAACTTTTGTCCCAGTAATTGCTTCGGAAACTAAAGGAAACATCGTTCCCCAAAAAACTGCAAATGCTGCTCCGACTAGAATAAAGTTATTAAGTAAGAAGCTACTTTCTTTTGAAAAATAAGATTCAATTGGTTTGCTTTCTTTTTTTATAAGTTGATATCGAGTGGCTACAACATAAATAGCTAGTAGCATCATAAATGCCATAAATACCAAGAAATACGTTCCTAGGTTACTATCGCCAAATGCGTGCACACTTGTTAAAACTCCACTTCTGACAAGGAAAGTCCCAAAGAGCGTTAATATATAAGACAAGATGATTAAGCTTAAATTCCAGGTTCTAAGCATCCCTTTTCGCTCTTGAATCATCATTGAGTGAAGAAATGCAGATACGGTTAACCATGGTAAAAACGATGCGTTTTCAACTGGATCCCAAGCCCAATATCCACCCCAGCCGAGCTCAAGGTATGCCCACCAACCACCGATAATATTACCCATTGTTAGAAATATCCAGGCAACCAAAGTCCAACGTCTTGTTAGTTTAATCCACTCAGCATCCATTTTTTTCATTATTAATGCTGCAATTGCGTAAGCAAATGGAACTGCCAATCCGACATACCCCATATATAGAGTTACCGGGTGAATGATCATTCCAGGGTTTTGGAGCATTGGATTTAGTCCTTTTCCATCTGCTGGAATCGTTTCTGTCATTTCAAATGGGTTTCCATTCACTAACATAACAATGTAGAAAAACAACATATTCAGCAATAGAATGATCGAAACATATGGGATCATTGTGTTTTGCTTTTTCTTATTCAAGACGATAACTGCTGCATATATGCTCAATAAGAATGTCCATAGTAACAAAGAACCTGCATTTCCCGCCCAAAATGCGGCAAGCTTATACGTAAGTGGCAATTGTAAATTTGTATACATTGCAACATATTTGTACTGAAATTGGCTAGTTCCAAGTATATAGAGAAGAAGAAAAGCTGAAATGCTTGTAACAAATGCAAGAGATAGAATACCTCCCCTTGCACTCTCAAGCCATTTTTGGTCCTTTTTTTTGAGCCCGATCATATTTGCAACTAATGAGTACAAGGAAATGACGATGCCTAGTATGAGAGAAATATTTCCAATTAAATACATAATGTCACCAACCTGTCTAATTAGTTCTGCTGATTTTTGTTCATTTCTTTATGCATTTCAACGTCGTAATTCGCCGGATCTTCTCCTTCATATTTCGAAGGACACTTTGTTTGAACTTTTTCAGCTTCAAACACCCCATTTTCTTTGAAGAAGCCTTCAACGATAACAATTACATCTTCTGAAAAGTTATCTGGCTTTACGCCCATATAGCGAACCGGAAGGACAACCTCATCTTTTCCTTCTTCATAAATCTCGAATTGTAGTTCAATTTTGTCTGCATCCCATTTAATGGATTCTTTATTCAAGAGTCCTTGTGTCAACACATACTCATCTTTATAATTAGCTTTATTATTCATTATTTCTTCTATCGAAACTTCCTTACTCCCTGCACTCGGCATTGTTGTAAAGAACAATATCATAAACGCTGCGGCAACAAGGGATAACCCGAACATGATTTTTTTATTTTTTGACATCTTATTAACCCCCCATTTTTTTAATTAATTCGTTATATTCTTCTTCCGTAATACTACCGTCAAGGAGCATGGCTCTTAATCTAGATTTTTTCGCTTCCAAGTCTCCTGTTTTATTAGTTCCTTTTTTATTCACAGGCTTTTGCTTCTTTTTATTTTTTTTCATTAGAATGACAATTACAATGGCAGCTAGAATACTAATGCCCCCAACAATAGAGATGATTAGCCAAATATTCATTGTTTCGTTTTTCTTAACTGGAGCATCTCCATGAGCCGTGTTCCCAGCCATCGCTTCCATCATCTGCATGGTAGTCCTTGTTTCTGGGCGTTTATATTCAAGCTTAAATTCCTTTGTTTCATCAAGCTTTATTCCTTGAAATTGATACAAAAACAAATTCATTCCATATCCATTTTCTTGATGTGAGTCTGCACTTGGTGTTAATTTAAAGCTTTCTGTTTTTAAAGGTTCTAGAAAAACGACACTTACAAGTCCAATATCAGTAAAGCTTCTGAATTTATATGTAAGTGTTTTGGTGTCTTTATTAGCTTTTAATTGACTTGTGTAATATTCAATGACAAACTTGTAAGGTTCATTTGGCTGAATTTCTTCTTTTGTTTCCCATAGAATCATGCCTGTCTTTTCGTCAATTTTATATTCAATATCATTCAACTCTGATAAGTCCCGACTGTATTCTGCAACAAAGCCGATGCGAAAATCACTTTCATTCATTGGAAGCGGAATAGCGATTTGCCCTTTTTGTGGCTTATCCGTTGTATTCATCAGCGTTCCATGGTAACCAATTAACAAAGGAAGATATTCTGAATCCTTATCCTTAGGATGCTTAGCATACTCAGGCATTACTTGTATATTTAATTCCTCCATTTTTAAAATAGGTGCTTCCGTTTCAGCTTTTGTATGTCCCGGGATATTGAAAATTATGATGAAGATTCCTATCCAAGACAGAATTATTCTTTTCATTTTTTTTGTCCTTTCTCTTAATCTAATAAGTTATATAGTACATGGGAGTTTGGATGAAATGTTTGCCAATCTCGTGAACGTGTTCACAAATGTGTTTTTTTATTATTATTGGAGATACAGGTAAAGATAGGAGCAACCACCTGTTCATTTCCATCTTTAATATGGGTCACCATTTCTGTAATCGTTTTCCTTTGTTCCTATCTTATATAAACCATTTTATGGTGGTGTGTTTCTGTGACATATCGCACATTTTCTCTTGGAGTTCTTTACCACTTTGTGAACTTAAGCTATTTATCACGAAAGAAACCCTTTTTTAAAATAATCAATCCATATAAAGGGTTTTTTGTGACATTTTAGAGAAATAAATACCCTAATGCAAGAATGCATTAGGGCATATCATTTTTCTTTATTCTGGATGAAACTTTGATTTAACTGGTTGTCCCTTATTTTCATATTTCTTCTTTGCTTGTTTCACTAGATCAAATTCTTGACCAACTTCCAAATCTTGATTATTTCGGCCATTACGGTTTTTTTGCTCTGGATTGTTCTGCTTTGAGCGTTTATTTACCATCTTGTTCACTCTCCAGTTTCTTAATGTGGACTGATAATCATTTGATTTTGAAGTTGCTGCAGCTGAATTCTCATTCGATGAAGCTGTTCTCGCTGTTCTGAGTTTGCACTTAATGCTAGCTTTGTTAAGTCATTATAGGCATTCTCTAGAGATTGAAGTGCATCCGTATAACCTACATCATTATAATGCTCTTGCGTTCTTCCTTCTTGTAGTTGATCATTTGCAAATTGGATCGCTTCCTCACACTGTTGAAAAAGTGCATTAACCGATTCACGAGTTGCCATTCATTCCACTCCTTTTTTAGAATGGGTCAGAAGCTAAAGCTTCATATTTAGTTTGTTCAAGTTTTCTTTTTCTAATGAATTAAATTGCTGGCATTTTATTATGTAAAATTAAATTGTCGTCCTCTTTATTGAACAAGTCTCGTCGTGAATAAAGTCGTCGCAAAGCGCAGAGAAATAAACTTAATGACTTTTTTTAGTAATTTTCTGCTAATAAAAGGTTACATTATGCAACCTTTATCGTTCGTGATAAGATTATTTTTATGCATAAAACAATTAATTAGGAGGTATCTATCTGAATTGACTCAGACGAACCCTTTTCCGTTTGCAACTGATGACAAACGTTACCATACATGGAATTACCATTTACGAAATGAATTTGGACATAAGGTTTTTAAAATAGCACTCGATGGCGGATTTGATTGCCCAAACCGTGATGGCACTGTTGCACATGGCGGCTGTACCTTCTGTAGTGCAGCGGGTTCTGGGGATTTTGCCGGTAATCGCGCTGATGACTTAGAAACGCAATTTAATGAAATTAGGGAAAAAATGCATTATAAATGGAAAGACGGCAAATACATGGCTTATTTCCAAGCATTCACGAATACACATGCTCCTGTGGACGTTTTAAGAGAAATGTATGAGAAAGTATTGAACCAAGAGGGTGTAGTAGGTCTTTCTATTGCGACAAGGCCCGATTGTCTTCCCGATGATGTAGTTGAATATTTAGCGGAGTTAAATAAACGAACCTATTTATGGGTAGAACTAGGATTACAAACAGTTCATGAAAGAACCGCACTGCTAATTAATCGTGCGCATGATTACCAATGCTACATTGAAGGAGTTGAAAAGCTTCGAAAGCATGGAATTCGTGTTTGCTCACATATCATCAATGGCCTTCCACTTGAAACACCAGAAATGATGATGGAAACTGCTCGTGAAGTAGCCAAGCTTGATGTACAAGGTATCAAAATCCACCTTCTTCATCTTTTAAAAGGAACACCGATGGTCAAGCAATATGAGAAAGGCATGCTACAATTTCTATCCTTCGATAATTATGTAAGCTTAGTATGTGACCAATTAGAAATTTTACCACCAGAAATGATCATACACCGAATCACAGGGGATGGCCCGATTGAATTGATGATTGGTCCTATGTGGAGTGTAAACAAATGGGAAGTTTTGAATGCCATTGACGCTGAGCTAAAGCGAAGAAATAGCTGGCAGGGGAAGTTTTATGTAAAAGCTTAGATCCTTTCGAGAGAAAAAGCGATCAATTTTTAATAATGTGAGCGATAAAAGTGGAAAGTGACCGATATATCTCGAAATTGGCCGATATTTCCGGAAAGTGACCGATATATCTCGAAACTAACCGATATATCTCGAAACTGACTGATATATCACGAAACTGACCGATATATCCCGAAACTGACCGATATATCTCGAAACTGACCGATATATCTCGAAAC
>JAEWIG010000325.1 GCA_023387295.1 Bacillota bacterium
GATGTGAAATATAAAACATGGAATTTAGAAGATTTACCGATGCTTCCAGAACGATTGAAATTGACGGTCATTAAACAGACAGGAAAGCAATTTCAAGCTGTGAAAAGTCAATTAATGAGAAATGACGTCAATGAAATTATCATCGCAACTGACGCTGGGCGAGAGGGAGAATTAGTTGCCCGTTGGATCATAGATAAAGTAAAGGTTAATAAACCGATTAAACGGTTATGGATCTCATCTGTTACGGATAAGGCGATTAAAGCTGGATTTGCCAACTTAAAACCAGGTAAGGCATACGAAAATCTATATGCATCTGCTGTTGCACGCTCAGAAGCAGATTGGTATATCGGCCTGAATGCAACTCGTGCATTAACGACTCGCTTTAATGCACAATTAAATTGTGGACGTGTTCAAACGCCGACAGTTGCGATTATTGCAGCTCGTGAAGAGGAAATTAAAAACTTCAAACCCCAAACCTATTACGGCATTGAAGCAGTTACAGATGGGAAATTAAAGTTAACATGGCAAGATGCGAAGGGAAATAGTCGTTGCTTTCATAAAGAAACGATCGACAAGATTGTTGTCAAGCTTGGTCGAAAAGATACAATCGTGACTGACATTGAACGGAAGCCGAAAAAATCGTTTGCACCAGGTCTTTATGACTTAACAGAGCTCCAACGAGATGCAAATAAGATATTTGGATATTCCGCTAAGGAAACATTAAATATTATGCAAAAGCTATATGAGCAGCATAAGGTACTTACTTATCCTCGTACTGATTCACGCTACCTTTCATCAGATATTGTCAGCACATTACAAGAGCGCTTGAAGGCTTGTGGAGTGGGTGAATATCGTCCACTAGCTAACAAGGTATTAAGTAAACCGATTAAAGCAACGAAAGCATTTGTAGACGACAGCAAAGTCTCCGATCACCATGCAATCATTCCAACAGAGAGCTATGTGAATTTCTCAGCGTTCTCTGATAAAGAAAGAAAGATTTATGACCTTGTCGTCAAACGGTTCCTTGCTGTTTTATTCCCTGCTTTTGAATACGAGCAATTAACGCTCCGTGCAAAAATGGGAGATGAAACCTTTGTCGCACGTGGAAAAACCATTCTCAATGCGGGGTGGAAAGAAGTATATGGCAATCATTTTGTAGAAGAGGAGTCACAAGATGACTTACAAGAGCAAATTCTTCCTCAGCTCCAAAAGGGTGATAAATTAAACGTAAAGCTAGTGAAACAAACATCAGGTCAAACAAATCCGCCTGCTCGATTCAATGAAGCGACTTTACTTTCAGCGATGGAAAATCCAACGAAGTATATGGAAACACAAGACAAACAGCTTGCTGCGACATTAAAGTCAACTGGTGGGCTTGGCACAGTGGCAACCCGTGCAGACATTATTGACAAGCTATTTAATTCATTTTTAATTGAAAAGCGCGGCAAAGATATTCATATTACATCAAAGGGTCGCCAGCTCCTTGATTTAGTTCCAGAGGAATTAAAATCACCTACACTTACAGCAGAGTGGGAGCAAAAGCTAGAAGCGATTGCGAATGGTAAGCTGAAAAAAGAAGTATTTATTTCTGAAATGAAAAACTATACGAAGGAAATAGTTTCAGAAATTAAAGCAAGTAATAAAAAATATAAGCATGACAATATTTCCACAAAATGCTGTCCTGATTGTGGAAAACCAATGCTTGAGGTGAATGGTAAGAAAGGGAAAATGCTCGTCTGTCAGGATCGTGAGTGTGGTCATCGCAAAAATGTGTCTCGACTTACAAATGCCCGCTGTCCACAATGTAAGAAAAAGCTTGAGCTTCGTGGCGAAGGAGACGGCCAAATTTTCACATGTAAATGTGGCTATCGTGAAAAATTATCAGCTTTCGAGGCAAGACGTAAAAAAGAATCTGGTGGAAAAGTAGATAAACGCTATGTGCAAAATTATTTGAAACAACAAAATAAAGAAGAAGAGCCAGTAAACAATGCGTTAGCAGAGGCATTGAAAAATTTAAAATTAAAATAGATAATCCTTTAGTGTGTTAATAGTCTAATAATCTAACTTGTTAAAAAATCCCAAATAAAGATTGACAATGAATATAATACATGCATAAAATTAATTATATTCAGAAAATATCTCGTTGGGATGGATAAAGATGATTCAGAGAAGTATTCAACTGAAAATCTTAAAACATAATAAGGCTGGATTTCAAACCTTTGTTTGAAATCCAGCCTTTTCTTTATCTCGCTAATGAATTAAGGGGGAGAAAAAATGGTTATTTTAACAGGAAATTCACTAACTTTATCAGAAGTAAAAAAGGTTTTGTTTGATTTAGAAGGAGTTCAAGCTTCAGAAGAGAGTATGGTGGCAGTTAGAAAGAGTCATGCTGCTGTCGAAAAAATAGTGAATGAAGAAAGAGTTATTTATGGAATTAATACTGGCTTCGGGAAGTTCAGTGATGTCCTCATTAACCAAAAGGATGTCAACGATTTACAGTTAAATCTAATTCGTTCCCATGCTTGTGGAGTTGGTGAGCCTTTCCCTGAAATCGTTTCACGAGCAATGGTACTTTTACGAGCAAATGCGTTATTAAAAGGATTTTCTGGGGCGCGCCCAGAGCTTATTGAGCGATTGCTTGATCTTGTTAATAAACAAGTACATCCAGTAATCCCACAGCAAGGTTCACTTGGAGCAAGTGGAGATTTAGCACCGCTATCGCATCTTGCATTAGTTCTTGTTGGAGAAGGAGAAGTTTTTTATAAAGGGGAGCGAAGACCTGCACTGGAGGCTCTTAACGCAGAAGGGTTAGCACCTCTTACATTAGAGGCAAAGGAAGGACTTGCGCTTATCAATGGCACACAAGCGATGACGGCCATGGGTGTGGTTGCCTATTTAGAAGCGGAAAAACTTAGCTTCCAAAGTGAGCTTATTGCAGCCATTACAATGGAGGGGTTAAACGGAATTATCGATGCCTTTGATGAAAAAATTCATTTAGCAAGAGGGTATCAACAGCAGGTTGATACCGCTAAAAGAATGAGAGAGTATCTATCAGGCAGTAAACTTATTACAAAACAAGGAGAAAAGCGTGTACAAGATGCCTATTCGCTTCGCTGTATTCCTCAAGTACATGGAGCTTCATGGCAGGCGCTGGACTATGTAAAGGAAAAGCTTGAAATTGAAATGAATGCTGCGACTGATAATCCACTTATTTTTGATGAAGGAGATCGGGTTATATCAGGGGGCAATTTTCACGGGCAGCCGATTGCCTTTGCAATGGATTTTATGAAAATTGCTGTTGCCGAGCTTGCGAATATTTCGGAACGAAGAATTGAGCGTTTAGTCAATCCACAGCTAAGTGATTTACCGCCATTTTTAAGTCCAGAGCCTGGTCTGCAATCAGGAGCGATGATTTTACAATATGCTGCGGCAGCGCTCGTTTCCGAAAATAAAACGTTAGCCCATCCAGCTAGCGTTGATTCGATTCCCTCTTCAGCGAATCAAGAAGACCATGTTAGTATGGGAACGATTGCAGCAAGACATGCTTATCAAATTATTCAAAATGCAAACAATGTGTTAGCTATTGAATTGATTTGCGCTCTACAAGCTGCTGAATATCGAGGAATAGATCAAATGGCAGAGAAAACAAAGCAATTTTATTTAGAAGCAAGAAAAGTTGTATCTTCCATAACGAAGGACCGAATTTTCTCCAAGGATATAGAAGCTTGTTCAGCTTGGTTGAAAAAAATAGATATGACAACATATTAAAATGTACAGGGTCTATATTATGTAGACCCTGTTTTCTGTAGATGAGAAAATAAGATTATTATTTATCCCTAAATTCTGTCCCATCATGTCCCTCAATTCGGTTTTTAAAAGCCTCCTGAACAACTAGGAATTCTTCGTCCTCTTGTGCTTCAGTTGCTTTATTTGTCACAATTGCATTTTGGGGAAAGTCACCTGGGTGATTTTTGTTTTTATGATTGAAATGTTTGCCTCGAGCCAATGTGCATACTCCTTTCCTTATTCTCTAAGTAGCTTACCCTCGAACTAAAATACTATGTATTTCAGCTCTGTTTGAAAGGGTTATGAACGCTTGCTTTTATCAGATTTTCTTGAGCTTTTTTCAGACAATGGCTCCTGAAATAGAAATTCCTCCATCCCAGCTGCAACCACTTCATTTACGGCACGACGAATATCTTCCTCGCTGTAATTTTTCAAAAACGTATCCCCTCACTTTTCGTTTTTTCATTAATAGCATACGAATTTTCATGACAAGATGACTTAGACAGTAGCACATTCTAGGAAAACAGACTGACCCCCCTTAAATGTTTGTCATACGATTTAATAACGGCTTTTTGAAAAGGGTGAAGGTAATGGAAAATGAAAACATACCTACTTATAAATTATTTATTAGTCCAAAAAACCTCGTTGATTTAAAGAAAAACATTTGGTCCAATCAATCTGTTATTGGGAAGTTAGATATTCATAATAAAAAGCATGATATCGATATTTTATATCGAGGATATTATGTTCGTGAGCTTAAGAAGAAATCTTATTTCCTTCAATTTTATAAGCCAAGAACTTGGAAAGGGGCAAAGGAGCTACATTTGAACGCAGAATATAAAGATCATTCATTCTTAAGAAATAAACTTTCTTTTGATTTTTTTTCAAGTATTGGAGTAATGTCTCCTTCTGCGGAGCATGTTTTTCTGATTTTAAATGGAAAAGAAGAAGGCATTTACTTGCAATTAGAATCAGTAGATGAAAATTATTTCAAGAAAAGAAACATCCCAGTACAGTCTATTTTCTATGCGATTGATGGAGACGCTAATTTTTCGTTAGTTAGTGAGTATGACAATGCTCCTAAGAAATCTTTAGAGATGGGGTATGAAATAAAGTATGGATTGGACGAGGAATGTTTGTTCTTACAAGAATTCATATTTAAAGCAAATACATTGCTAAGAACAGAATTTGAACAACAAATTGGAAAGTATATCGATGTGGAAAAGTATTTGCTTTGGCTTGCAGGAGCGGTTTGTACACAAAACTTCGATGGATTTGTCCAAAACTACGCCCTGTGCAGGATTGGTGAAGGGGGAATATTCGAGATTATGCCATGGGATTATGATGGGACATGGGGAAGAGATGTTCATGGAGAAATATTGGAACATGACTATATTCGCATAAATGGGTTTAATACATTATCTGCAAGAATGCTCGATGTCCCTTCATTTAGAAATTTTTATTATAATAGCCTACTAAAAATCCTAAAAACTCAATTCACTGTGGAGTATATGGAACCGAAAATACAAGAATTACACTCGCTACTCCGCCCCTTCGTGTTAAAAGATCCGTACAAAAACGAATACATTTCTATATTTGATTCGGAGCCGGAGTTTATATGCAAGTATATCGAGAAGAGAAACAACTACATGAGGAATGAACTAAAAAAACAAGGATTTAATTAATTTTTAGGGTATATGTATTGATGGTTTTATAAAAGTACATTTAAAAAATGGGTACGTTATTTTAGGTAGTTGTCCATGCGAAGCTAAAAAAAATGCATATCTTATCATAGTTAAATAGAAAGGAGGGGACGACATGTCCGAACAAACGGGTAGAAGAAGAGTAATTAATGCGGATGAAGTGAATATTTTTGCTAATAGAGTTAATGTTCGCTCACGTAGAACAGACCGCAGAAGTGATTGCAGAAGACGTAGAACAGATCGCAGAAGTGATTGTAGAAGACGTAGAACAGACCGTAGAAGTGATTGCAGAAGACGCAGAAGTGATTTTTGTTGTAGAAGACGAAATTTTTGTGGAGGTTTCTTCTGGTAAAAATATATGATGAAAAGAAGGCAGGGAACTCCTCCCTGTCTTTTCTTTATCGTAGATTGATGGGCAGTAAGACCCATACTGATTGAAGTTTCACTTTAAAAATAATTGATTTGACCTAAAGATTATGTGAAAAATGTCGAAATAATATAGGAGTATCTTTTTTCTGAAAATAAATAGATTTTTAAGATAGGTGAGGGCAAATGGATAAAACATCGGTAATTGGCTTAGTTTTAGGAGTTATTGCGGTAGGAGTTGGGATGGTTTTAAAAGGTGTTCCAGTCGTTGCGTTAGTAAACCCAGCAGCTATTTTAATTATCTTGCTTGGAACAGTTGCGAGTGTAACAATTGCATTTCCAACAAGTGAAATTAAGCGAGTCCCAAAATTATTTGGAATTATTTTCAAAGAAAAGCAGCAAATGAATCCAGTCGATTTAATCAAAATGATTTCTGAGTGGGCACAGTTAGCAAGAAAAGAAGGGCTACTTGCATTAGAGGCGAAGACAAGTGAGATCGATGATCCATTTTTAAAAAATGGACTTTCCCTTGCTGTCGATGGTCAGAGTGCTGATTACATACGTGATATATTAAATGAAGAAATTGAGGCAATGGAAGAGAGACATGCAGGTGGTGCACAGATTTTCTCTCAAGCGGGGACATATGCACCGACTCTTGGTGTATTAGGTGCTGTTATTGGATTAATTGCAGCGCTTGGAAATATGAATGATACTGATGCATTAGGTACTGCCATTAGTGCAGCGTTTGTTGCGACCCTTTTAGGGATTTTTACTGGGTATGTGCTTTGGCATCCATTTGCCAATAAGCTAATTCGGAAATCGAAGCAGGAAGCAAGACTTAAAGGAATGATGATTGAAGGTATTCTGTCTGTTCTAGAAGGTGAGGCACCTAGAATTATTGAGCAAAAACTAGCATCTTATCTACCGGTTGGGGACAGAAAAGCCTTTCTCGAAGAAGGTAGTGTGAAGAAGGATGAGTAAGCGTAGAAGGAAGAAGAATACTGATGGACATATGGATGAATCTTGGCTGCTTCCATATGCAGATCTCCTAACACTGCTTTTAGCGTTATTTATCGTTCTGTTTGCTATGAGCTCAGTAGATGCTCAGAAATTCGAGGAAATTTCGAAAGCATTTAATAGTGCTTTAAACGGTGGAGTGGGAATTTTTGAATTCCCTAAGCCATTGCCAGAATCAGAAATGCAAACAGGCCTAGATAAAGAAGATAAAGAGGATAAAAAAGAACAGGAAAATAGTTTAGGTATTGAAGAACATTTGCTTCAACAAGCAGATCAAAAAGAGCTTTCGATTATTCAACATAAAGTAAATACCTATATCGATAAGAATAATTTGTCTGGGAATTTGTTAACGGAATTAACAGATGAGGGTTTACTTGTATCCATTCGAGATAATGTTTTGTTTGCACCCGGAAGTGCAGATGTGAGGGAAGCAGATATCAAGATTGCCAATGAAATTTCTGAACTCCTAGTGATGGAACCTCCAAGGAACATTATCATAAGTGGCCATACTGACAATGTTCCGATTGGGAATGCTCCTTTTGATTCCAACTGGGAACTCAGTGTAATGAGAGCCATTAATTTTATGAAAATTGTGTTAAAAAACGAACAGCTTGACCCTCGAATGTTTAGTGCAAAAGGGTTTGGTGAGTTTCAGCCAGTTGCATCGAACGATACGGCTGAAGGAAAAGCGAAAAATCGAAGAGTTGATATTTTAATTTTACCTAGACAAGAAGCTAATCAATAATGATTAGCTTCTTTTTTTTTCTATGATCGATTCTTTATGGATAAAGTCATTTCAGACTGAGTGAGTTTCTGTTTTCGTAATTTTAACCCATGTAATAAGTGATAGGCAACGAGGGCAAACAAGATGACGAAAGTTAGCAAGAAATATAATGATGATAAGCTATAATGGACGGCTACTATACCTAATACATAAGAGCCCAGCCCAATACCTGCATCTAGAAATGTAAAAAACGTTGATGTAGCTAATCCACGTCTTGTCGGATCGGCATTTTTAATAGCCACTGTTTGTAGACTCGGTGTAATCGTACCGTATCCTAAACCGATTATGGCACCTGCGAGCAAAAAGGTCATGGAATGATTCGCTTGACTTAATAAGAACATTCCTAATGCAAATAAAAGAATTGCAGGGTAAATGAGTTTGTTTTCTCCATAAAGGTCAAACCATTTTCCCGTAAAAGGACGAGAAACGATAATAGCAACTGCATAGACAACGAAGAAAAAGCTAGCTACTTCAAGCAAGCCCAATTGCTTAGCGTAAACGGAGATAAAGGAAAGAATACCTGCATAACTAAAGGCAAGAATTCCGATTACAATTGAAACAGGAATGGCTTTTTTTTCAAAAAAGCTAGACAATGAAATTTTCGTTTTTTCTTTATTAGTAATGGTTGAACTAGCTGGAATATGAGCGATCACAGATAAGAGTAACGCGATAAAGGCTAGCACTGTGCATAAAATAAAAATCCAACTCATGCTAGCGTATTGAAGAAGCGTTAATCCAGTGAATGGACCTATAACCATGGCTAAATTCATAAATGTGGAATAATAACCAAGGCCTTCTCCTTTGCGCTCATTTGGAATAATGTCCGCAATAATGGCTCCAGTAGCAGTCGTAGCCATACCAAAGCCAATCCCGTGCAAGAAGCGAAGTGCTAGCAGCAATGGAAGTGAATCTGCCCAAAAATAAAAAAAGGATGAAACAGAAAATATGCACATGGCAATCAGCAAGATTTTCCTTCTTCCTAATTCATCAATCCATTTTCCGGTAAAAGGTCTACAGATGACGGCAGCAATTAAAAATATCGAAACAATTAATCCGACTTCTGTTTCATCCCCATGTAAATCCTCTAATACATAAATAGGCAAAGTCGTTAACAAAATGTAAAACCCAATAAAAAGAAAAAAGCTAGTAAAAGAAATGCTCAAAAAATCTTTTGTCCATAATGGTTGTTTTTTCATGCTGTTTTTCAAAAAATCACCTTCAAATCTAATAAATAACTTAATTACTATATATGAAATTACATTAATTGTCTAGAATTATATTTCGGAACCCGAATTATTTTCATAGAAGATAGCTATCTATCTAAAAGAGAGAGGTAATCTAATTGATTGCTATAATTTAAACAAAGGTTTATTATATAAACATATGTTTCAGGAGGCTGGTTTAAATGAATGAGAAAGAACAATTAATATTACAGCTTATAAAAGAAAATCCTTTTATTTCCCAAATTGAACTAGCCGAAAAAACAGATTTGTCTCGTTCAGCCGTTGCAGGATATATATCAACATTGACAAAAGCAGGAAAGCTATTAGGTAGGGCTTATGTTCTTCCGAAAAAGAAAGACATTCTCTGTATCGGTGGTTCAAACGTGGACCGAAAAATCCAAGTGCTGAATCCTCTTCAATATGGTACCTCTAACCCTGCAGAAAGCAACCAATCTTGTGGTGGAGTTGCTCGCAATATTGCTGAGAATCTTGGGAGGCTTGGAACGGATGTGGCATTAATGACAATTGTCGGGAAGGACAATGAAGGGGAATGGTTGCTTGAATCGATTAAATCCTTTATTGATATTAGCCCTTCACAAGTTTCGACAGAAATGGCTACTGGAACGTATACAGCTATCCTTGATACGAATGGAGAAATGGCACTTGCACTTGCTGACATGTCAATTTATGACACTGTTAATACTGACTTTATTGAAAAAAAGTGGGGCTATGCCGCAGCAGCTGAAATGGTTGTAATGGACACAAATTTCCCTGCAAAAGTTTTGTCTCAAGTCATAACTCGTTGTCATGAAGAAAACATTCCACTTTGTATTACACCTGTATCTGCACCAAAAATTAGTAAGCTTCCACAGAATCTTCATGGTGTTACATGGCTTATTGCCAATCAAGATGAAGCAGAAGCTTTATCAGGCATGAAAATTGAAAATGATGACGATATTTCTAAAGCGGCAGAACGAATAGTCAATAAAGGAGTAGAAAGGGTTGTTATTACCCAAGGGGAGAAAGGATTAACTTACTATACCAAAGAAGAAACAGGTATTCTCCTTTCACCAAAGATAAAGGTTGTAGATGTCACCGGGGCTGGAGATTCGCTTGTAGCTGGGATTATGTATGCTTTTTTACAGGGATTAGGAACAGAGGAAGCATGTAAAATCGGTATGGCTTGTTCCCTGCTGACATTACAGTCTCATGAAACGGTCGATGCAAATCTAAATCAAATTCGACTACAAGAAATTTATAAACAATACATAAAATAAGGAGTCAACCAATGATGATAAAAGACCTATTAGAATTTTCAGCAGAAGTACTCGAAGCTAAGAAAGTAAATAAACCAATTGTTGCATTAGAATCAACTATCATTTCCCATGGCATGCCATATCCACAAAATGTTCAAACAGCTAAAGAAGTGGAAGAGATCATTCGTCAAAATGGTGCTGTACCAGCAACAATTGCGATAATAAATGGGAAAATTAAGATTGGTATTTCAGAAGATGAGCTTGAGTTTTTAGCCCAAAGCAAGGATATTGAAAAAGCAAGTAGACGTGATCTGCCATATCTTATCGCCAACAAGAAAAATGGTGCAACAACTGTTGCAGCGACAATGATTTGTGCTGAACTTGCAGGAATCGAAGTATTTGTAACAGGAGGAATAGGTGGCGTTCATCGTGGAGCAGAAACAACAATGGATATCTCTGCTGATTTACAGGAGCTTGCGAAAACCAATGTAGCAGTCGTATGTGCTGGGGCAAAATCGATTCTCGATATCGGATTAACTTTAGAATATCTTGAAACATATGGAGTACCAGTTGTTGGATATGAAACGGATATGTTACCAGCTTTCTATACAAGGACAAGTCCATTCCAAGTAAACTATCGCGTTGATAAGGCAGATGAGGCTGCAGCAATGATTCGGACGAAGTGGGATTTAGGTCTAAATGGTGGGGTTATTGTGGCTAATCCAATTCCAGAAAAGGACGCACTTGAAGAGAGCTTCATTACTACTATTATTGAAGCAGCATTAAAAGAAGCGGAAGAAAATAATATAACTGGTAAAAAAGTTACTCCATTCTTGTTAGGAAAAGTAAAGGAATTAACTGAAGGAAAGAGCTTAGTCGCCAATATTGCACTCGTGAAGCATAATGCTGAGGTTGGGGCGAAAATCGCTGTAGCCCTTCAAGAAAAATAAATCTACGAATTTTGAATAAGGCCAAGTGGTTATCTTGCATTGCACTGATAGCTTGGCCTTTCCATAAAGAATAAAAGAATACTGTTTTTAGAGGGCAGGTGGAAATAGAATACATTTTCATCTGTCCTCTTTTCTATTTTTAAACTTAACGAAGTCTAAATAATAGATAAAATCTTCTTTTGTAAAACCTTGTTCAATAGCTTCATATACGAGCTGAACCCATTCATTGTCAATATTTCGCTTATCAATTCCTTTAGTCTTTTTTTTCTGTTCTAATAAATCCTCGACATTTGTATTAAGTGTTTCTGCTAATTTAGACAGAACCTGTAACGATGGATTCTGTTGAATACCCCTTTCTATGTAACTTAAATATGACTTTGACACCCCTGCTTTTTCTGAAAGTTCATTTATCGAAAAACCTTTTTCAAGTCGTAATCGTTTAATTCGATTTCCTACCATTCATCTATTTCCCCTCTTTTTAGGATCATACAATTTCATTATAACGAACAAAGTGTTCAATAAAAAATACGAAATTTTAAGATAATAAGAGCGTTTAAGAGGAAACAGAAGAAAAACGTTCTTTAAAACGAAATTTTGACAGAATTTACAATTTTTAAAAATAATACATATGGACTATACTCTTCTTATTAGTTCGTTAAAAAGAACATAATGATATAAGAATTTTTAAAAGGTGGTGCTTTATGTACCAAAAAAATTGTAATCGCTGTAATCGTTCATCATTTAGTAGTAGTGAATTTGGAAACTGGATATGTCCAGTTTGTGGACAAGATCTGACTACCTATCCCTTTTTTAATGCGACGACGATGGAACGAGTTAATGTAAAGGCTCTTTCGAAAGAAAAGAAACTAGAACGATACAATAGAAGCTCTTACTTTAGTTCTAATAAGTGAAAAAGGATTGTCGAAGTAACAAAATCTTCGACTTATTTCAACAAAACCTAAGTAATTTTTAATGATTCCTAACTAATACTCAACGTTTTCACTGAATTTTCGCTGAGACTAATTAAGAAAATTGTAGAATCTTGTTGAATCAACAAGGAAAAATATAGGTTATAAATTTTCAGAATAGACAAAAAGTAACAACATTAATAAGGAAAAACAATTAAAATTCAAGCTATGAACAATTAATAGGTACATAAATCATAGGAATTTGAAGTCAATTCGCCATGGACAGATAATAATAAACAATACTGTATTTAAGGTAGTAATATCTTCTTAAATAGGATCTGTATGCTGGAGGGAAATAGTTTGGAAGAAGAACATGTGTATAGTAAGGTAGAGCTGGACATTGAGTGGCTACAATTAATATTAGAAGCGAAAAACATAGGTATTAAGAAAGAAGAAATTAGACAATTTCTTTTGAACGATAAAGAGATGTTCGCTAAAAGGGCGCTAACTGAATAGAAAAAAGAAAGGGAGTGCCGCCAAATAGAGCGGCACTCCTTTAATTTTTTTTGTCAATTCTCCATTTGTTGAATTCTAGAAACTCTCGAAATTGATCCTTTGTTACACCAGAATTCATTGCTTCCTTTACGATTGTGAGCCAATCGGTATCTAACTCTTCTGTATTTGGTTGTTCATGTATGAGATGATCAACTGGTACATTTAATACAGCAGCTATTTTTTCAAGAAATTGTATAGAAGGGTTCGTCTGTAAGTTTCGTTCAAGAGAACTTAAATAAGACTTGGCCACGCCAGCTTGTTCTGCAAGCTCGGATAACGACATTTTTTTTTCTTTGCGGAGTAATTTTACGCGTTCACCGATCATCCAATCTCACACACCTTATCATAAAATCTGTTTTTATTATATCAATATCCAATGAAAAGTTCCATATTAAGAACATTTTTTGAAAGATATAAATATTTTAACATAAATATGAAAGAACATTTAAATAAAATACGGATATTTTAATAATTTTAAATTTTTCAAGGAAATAATATTAAGTATTAAACTGCTTTGTTGTGATTATTTCTGTTATTTCTCCAACTACTTCATCAATATTTTCCCCGTCAACCTGAATAAACGGTCCGACATATTCGAGCTGTTTATGTGAATAACGAGGATCATAGTAGTCCTCTAACAAAATTTTAATAAATAATTTATAGTTTTCACTTAAGACCGCTTCATCAAGACTTGCAATGACGTTTGAATCTTTTATACGTTTTTTTATATATGCTAAACGCTCGATAACTTTCTCCTGAAACCATCCTTCGTGACAGTAAGGTTTCACATACTCACGATAAATTCGTTCTATTCGTGAGGATAGTGAAGCTTGAAGATTAATATTAATCCCTTGTAACTTCCTGTTAAACAATTCATCCGGCTGAGTCACTTTTCCGATTCGTTTACTTTCTGCTTCTACAATAAAAAATGGAGAGCCTTCGATTTTGGATAATGCCTGATAGAGAAGAGAATCAAAGATTTTCTGATTATGCCCAGTGTCTAAGCCGTATGTTCCAAATATAGAACCACGGTGGTTAGCGAGTCCCTCTAAATCAATAATAGGGAATCCTTTTTCTTGCAGCTTTAGTAGTACTTCAGTTTTACCTACACCTGTCATTCCGTGTAATGTAATTGCCTGTGCAGGAATCATTTCTGGAATTTTTTCTAATATAAATTGGCGATAGGCTCTGTAACCGCCTATTAGTCGCGGGATGGAGAGGCCTGCGAAGGATAAAAAGCTTGCCACCGACTTACTCCGCATTCCACCACGCCAGCAATAAATGACAGGATGGTTATGCTCTTGATGCACTTCCTTTATTTGTCCTAGTAATGAAGGGATTTTGGGTGAGACAATTTCCATTGCACGCCACTTAGCCTCATCTGCTCCAATTTGTTTATAGATTGTACCAATTTCAGCACGTTCTTCGTTAGAGAATAATGGAATATTTATTGCTCCAGGGATATGGAAATCAGTAAACTCATCTTGAGATCTGACATCTATTGGTACTGCATTTTTCATGTTAATAAATTGTTCAACACTTATTTCTCTCATTGTTGTTCCTCCACACTTTCTGTCTCTATTATTTTATCCATTTATTAAAGAGTTGAAAACCCATCGTTAGAAATAACTCTATTAACAACCTGTTAATAGGTAATAAATAACAAAATGTGAAACCTTTGTGAATTGATGAGTAGAATCATTGTTAATATTGTCAATTCTTGTAGAATTTTCTTAGGAGAAGGGGGTTTGAAAGGTGAAACGATTATTAGCATTACGTCTGGGAACAAAGTTTAATATTCTAGTAGTTTCGTTATTATTGTTATTCTCTCTAATTATTTCAGTAATCTTAAATATCGTTGTTTCGGATGCGATAAAAAGCACTGCAACTGAAAAAGCTAAGGGTGATTTACAGCTAGGCTATATCGCACTTGATGCAAAATATCCAGGTGATTGGCATGTGAAAAATGATGAGCTTTATAAAGGGGCCACCCTCGTAAATGGGAATGAAGAAATGGTGGACTATATTGGTGAGCTTACAAATGGAACCGTTACCATTTTTCTGGGTGATACTAGAGTTACAACTAACGTCGTTAATAATGGAAAAAGGGCTGTCGGTACTCAAGCAAGTCAAGAAGTTATTAATCAAACATTAGTGAATGGGAAGAATTATTATGGAGAGGCAAATGTAGTCGGCCATATATACCAAACTGCCTATCAGCCTATCAAGGATAAAGATGGTTCGATTATTGGTATGTGGTATGTAGGAGCACCAATTACCATGGTTGGAACGGCAATGAAACAGGTGAACATTGCTCTTATTGCTACATTAGCTATATTAATTGCTGTTGCAACAGTTGTGACAGTTGCTTTTTCTAGAAGAATTAAAAGGCGACTTTTAGAATTAGAAACAGCTTTAAATCGAGCTGGCAATGGTGATTTTACCTTTGATGTCAATGACCAGACTGGAGACGAAATTTCCTTGCTTGCCAGTAGCTATGGCAAAATGAGGTTAAATCTTGTTGCCCTTGTTTGCAAAATTCGTGAATCAGCAGAAACTGTTGCGGCTTCATCTGAGGAGCTTTATGCTGGGGCTGAGGAGACCGCAAAAGCTAGCGATACGATTGCAGCTTCCTTACAGGAAGTTGCTGGGGCAACGAATGAACAAGTACTGTCAACAGAGCATTTAAATGATACTGTCAATCAAATGTCTTTTGGAATAAAACAAATTTCGGAAAGCTCTATAGAAGTTCAACATTCTACCGCAAATAATTTAAAAGATGCAAAGCAAGGAATTGAAATTGTTGGAAGAACCAGAAAGCAAGTAGAAACGATTGACGATATGACGAAATTAACATCAAACTATATGGATAATTTACATGAAAAATCAAGGGAGATTGGAAATATTATTAATATGATTACAGATATTTCTGAACAGACTAATCTCTTAGCGTTAAATGCTGCGATTGAAGCTGCAAGAGCAGGCGATCAAGGTCGTGGATTTGCGGTAGTTGCAGAGGAAGTAAGGAAATTGGCAGAGCAATCGAATCAATCTGCCCATCAAATTAGTGCGTTAATATTAGGGATTCAGGGAGATATTAAGCAGTCAGTTGATTCGATGGAAAATGGCAGATTAGCAATAAATGAAGGCATAGAGCTTGCCTCGACTGCAGAAGACTCGTTTAGAAAAATTAATGATTCTATTCATCTAGTCGACGACCAAATTAGAAATGTATCAGAAGCAGCTCAGAAAATTGATAAAGGAACGGGACAAATTCTCGTAACCTTAGATGAAATTACAACTAAAATTCATCGTACATCTGATTCTGCTCAAAATGTCGCAGCTGCAACAGAAGAGCAAAGCGCCTCCATGCAAGAGGTATACGCTTCCTCACAAGGCTTAAGTAAGCTGGCTGAGGAGCTTAAGGAAGCAGTTCACTCATTTAATATCTAAATTCAAGGGATGTACCTTTTATAGGTGCATCTTTTTCTATATAAAAATTAGTCTCTGTTAAAGGATAATGTTGATTTCTACACCTGTTGATTGGAGCCGAAAGCAACAGCCAAGTTTAACAGAGCCAAAAAATTAAATCGTTGTTGGATTCATTAAACAAAATTCATATAATTCTCCTATTTATACAGGTAAAATATAAATTTATTTCTGTATAGTGAAAAGGGAGGGAGTTTTTCTAATGAAAACTAAATGGTATTTTTTTATTTTAATATTAATAACAACAACCGTAATCTTTAATCATATCCTTGGCCAACGAGATTCTCTCCCTATTAAAGTAGGTGTCATTATGATAGGGGATAGCAGAATAGAGAAGCTAACGGGATTAAAGCAAGGATTGATCGATTTAGGGTATGAGAAAAATGCAATCAACTTTGTAGAAATCAATGCTAAAGATGATGAAAAAAAATTACATACAGAAATTAATAAACTAATAAAAAATAAACCCACACTCATTGTCACGCTTGGTGGGGTAGAAACATTAACAGTTAAAGAACAGTTAGAAAAAAATCAAATTAAAATTCCAGTCGTCTTTGCGGGTGTAGCCGCCCCAAAGGAAATTGGCATTATTAAGGAATATCGCTCCCCTGGAGGACTTTTTACAGGGATAAATAATTACCATACAAGCATTTCTGGGAAAAGATTAGAGTTATTACATGATTTAGTCCCTTCGGTAAAAAGATTCCATGTCCTTTATGATGAAAATACAAAAGTTAGTTTGCTTAGTCTAGAAAATACAAAAGAGGCAGCAACGAAATTATCTCTGCAAATCATACCGATTAATGTTAGTGAACCTGATTTCCTTACTCATTTAGAGAAAAATCTGCAAAAAAATGATGCTCTCTTGATGCTTCCAGGTTTTCGAATTGAATCACTCACAGGTGAAATTGCTGAGTTTTCACAAAAAAATAAGATCCCTTCTATGGGTCTATATGGGAATGAAGTTGAAGAAGGCATATTAGCTAGCTACGGAGTAAGCTTTTATGATCAAGGATATCAATCAGCAAGATATGTAAGTCTTATTATCCAAGGAAATTCACCGAGTGAGATCCCAGTAGAACTTCCAGACACTGTTCGCTTCTATATTAATAAAAGTGTGAGTGATGAATTAAGGGTAGAGCTTAATCATGAATTAATCCCAATTGCGAATTTTATCTATCCTAAAGAGGAGCCCGCTAAAGATGATGAAAAAATTAATTAATTGGCTCTCATCCCAACCGATTCGAATTAAGGTCCTTGTTTTTGGGATATGTATGTCGTCTATTCCACTCTTACTACTTAGCTTTTATTATTACTCTCATGTGAAGGGAGATCTTGAAAATAGAATCATCGATAAACAAGAACTCCTTCTACAAAATCTATCGAATGAAATTGAACTTGAATTTAATCAAACATTTCAACAACTTCAAATAGCTTCCACTCTTAATAGACAGGCAAAACATAATAATGTGTATTATGAAATATTACAGCAAAATGAGTCGATCGAAGAATTAGTAGTAACAGATGATAAAGGCTATGTGACAAAAAAAATTTCGCGCTATAACTTAAATATTCCTAGTAAAAATGAACAATGGTTTTCCAATGAGATGTGGTTTGATTTTCAAACAAAGAGTAAAATATACGGGAAAGTTGAATTCAATCAATTTAGTCAACCTGTAATGAAACTGACGATACCTTTTATCGAGGATGAACGTCAAAAGGCTATAGGTGTAAAAATACAATTACAAAAAATAATCGGGAAAATTTCCTCACTAAGGCAGGATTTCTCAGCATACTTATATTTACTCGATGAACAGGGGAATGTAATTGCCCATCAGGATTACAGCAAGCTTTGGCAAAAGCGGACCGAGGAAAATAATTCAGAAGTACTAGGTGTTCAATCGGAAATAAGTGATTTAGGATGGACACTAGTAATGGAGCTTCCAAAGTCAATTGCAAACAAACCAATTAACGATATGTTTCGCACGGGGCTTTATGCAGTTGCAATTGTAACAATCATCGTAAGTCTAATAAGCATTTATGCAGGTCTATACTTCACTACACCAATTGTTGATTTGGAAAAAGGAATGAACCATTTAAAGGCAGGAACTAAGCCAACACCCATACATATTAATCGTCATGATGAGTTAGGGAAGCTTTCTCACTCTTTTAATGAAATGAGTATAGAACTTCAGGAGAAATCATTAAGGCTTGTGCAGGAGAAAGAAAGACTTAGTGTTGTCGTAAATGGAATTGGTGCGGGACTAGCACTCGTAACAAAGGATTATCAAGTTACATGGATGAATCCTATATTAAAAAGCTGGTTTAATCATCCGGAAACCCAATTGCCATGTTTCGTATTAATTGGTGGAAAGAAACAAGCATGTGATGATTGTCCAATTACTTGTCCGGAGATCGAGAGCAATGGTGAAACCGTTACGAGAATGAAAGATAGTCAAGGAGAAGAAAGACTGTTTCGCCACCGAGTATTTGTATTAAATCATGCGATAAAAGGAGAAGGCGAGTATCTTGTTGTAATTGAGGATATTACGGAGCAAAAGCAGTTAGAAGAGAAAATGATTCAGACGGATAAATTAAGTGCTCTCGGTTTAATGGCATCAAGTTTTGCTCATGAAGTGAATAATCCACTTGCAACCATTAATGTATATGCTGAAGATTTAATTGATCGCATTGAACAGAAGGATGAAGAACTTGATGAGGAAGAAATGGCTCTATATTTAAATAAAATAAAAGAGAATACAGAAAGGTGTAAGCGCATTACAAGCAATTTATTAAATTTTTCACGGAAAACAAATTGGACTGTTGCAAAAATTGATATAGCAGAAACCATCCAAAATAGCGTAAGCCTTGTTGAATCCACATTAAAAAAGAAAAGGATAAAACTAGAAATTGAAATAGCGAAAGATTTACCAGTTTTTATGGGTGATAGTTTAAAGCTTATGCAGGTTATTGTAAATCTAATAAATAATGCGATGGATGCAGTAGACGATCAAGGAGATGGGGTTATTCAACTAATTGCCCAAGTTGAAGAAAGTAATGTTTGTATATATGTGCGAGATAATGGATGTGGAATCTCAAAAGATATATTAGGTAAAATTTTCGATCCTTTCTATACGACAAAGCCAGTTGGTAAGGGTACCGGTCTTGGATTATCAGTATGTTATGGAATTATAGAGGAATTCGCAGGAACGATGATGGTGGAAAGTGAAGAAGGGGTTGGAACAATTATCAAGATCCAGATTCCAATCAGAAGGTAATGGTTTTCTTTAGGAGGGATTACAAATGGCGAATACTACGCGCCTACTTATCGTCGATGATGAAACAGATTTACTTCATCTTCTCGTTAAAAGATTACGTAGAAAAGGATATGAAGTACACTCTGCTGAAACAGCTGAAGCTGCATTAGAAATATTAAAACAGAACTTTTTTGATATTGCTATTTATGATATTCGTCTCCCTAATATGGATGGAATTGAGCTGCTGAAAGAAACAAAAAAAATAGAGCCCGAAACGGAAGTTTTAATGTTAACAGGCCATGGAACGATTGAGACAGCCATTGACGCTATGAAATTTGGAGCTTTTGATTATTTAACAAAGCCTTATAATCTATCAGAATTAGAACTAATTATTAAGAAGGCAGAGGAAAATAAAAAATTAAAAGAAAAAAATGAAAGCATGAAAAAAATCATTAGACAGCATAATGATTTTCAAATCATCGGGGAAAGTCCGATTTTTCAAGAAGTAATTGAATTAACGAGAAGAATTGCAAATAGTGAAGTACCGGTCTTAATTCAAGGAGAGAGCGGAACAGGAAAAGAATTATTTGCAAAAGCCTTACACTATTGGGGAACTCGAGCAGAAGAGCCATTTGTTGCGATTAATTCAGGAGCCCTTCCAGAGCAGCTGCTTGAAAGTGAACTATTTGGTCATGTAAAGGGTGCCTTTACTGGTGCCAATCAGGATAAAAAAGGGCTGGTTGAAGCAGCAGATGGGGGGACATTATTTCTTGATGAATTAGGGGAAATGCCTCTTGCGCTACAAGTAAAGTTATTGAGATTTCTAGAACTAGGTGAGTTTCGTAGGATAGGTGATATTCGGGAGAGAAAGGTGAACGTCCGCATCGTTGCCGCAACAAATCGTGATATAGCGAAAGAAGTTGAAGAAGGGAATTTTCGTCAAGACTTGTTCTACCGATTGAATGTTGTGAGCTTAACCATTCCTCCTTTAAGAGAAAGGAAGGAAGATATCCCTTTACTTATCGAGCATTTTTTGAAAAACGGGAACCATCCTAAGAAAAAGCTTTCAGAAGAAGCGTTAGTGCGATTACAAAACCATTCTTTTCCTGGCAATGTGAGAGAGCTTAATCATTTAATCGAACGTGGTTTATTATTGTCCAATGGAGAAATCATTGAAGCGGATGATATGCTTGTACCAATACGAAAAAATGGAGAAGCAAATGAAAAGGGCACGGAGCTTTGCTCCTTAGAGGAAATGGAAAAGGCTCACATTGCTTCCGTTTTAGAAAAAATGAAATGGAATAAAACAAAAGCGGCAGAAGTGCTTGGTGTAAGTGTACGAAACTTGTATCGGAAAATTGATCAATATAACATTATTCAGCAGTAGTTCAAACTGCTCTTTAAAAGATATGACAAATTGACATATGCCATAATGTCTTAGGTATGACATTATGGCATAGTTATTTTACAGCAAAGGGAGTTTCTCCTTTTGCTGTTTTTTATTTAGAAAAAAAGAAAAAATGGCTGTAATCCTTGTTATATCAGGATAACTTGGAGCCTGTAAGCATTAAAAAAAGAAAAAATGATAAGTTGGCACGCAAATTGCATTATTAAGAGTGTAAAGAATAACTGCAAAGGAAGTGGCAAAATGCTATCAAATATTGGAATTCCTGGTCTTATCTTAATACTAGTGTTGGCATTAATTGTTTTCGGACCGAAAAAACTCCCGGAAATTGGTCGAGCAGTAGGACAGACACTTAAAGAATTTAAAAAATCTGCACGTGAGCTAACAAGTGATGTTGCAGATGACGTGAAAAATGAAATCAAAGATGTAAAAAGTGAAATACAAGACGTGAAGGAAACATTATCAAAATAGAAAGGAGTTTTCGCAATGGTTCTTATAAAAAGAGGCGGTTTAAATCCGGAAGATTACGATCAGCTTGCTGATAATTTTGTACCTGATGCAGATGAAGTATTATCAAAAAGTCCTTATGATTCTAAATTAGGTGTAAATATGGCAAGGGATGCTAGAAAGGTCATTAATGGAACATTAAAAATTGAGGATTTCCATAAAGTATATTCTGCATCACTAATTAAAGAATTTGGTGACCACTATGCTGGCGATGTACCTACTAAAGATACAGGAGCCAAAAAAGGGAAAGAACCGAAATGGGGCATGGTCATTGACCTGAAAAAATGTGTGGGCTGTGATACGTGTACGGTTTCCTGTAAATCAGAAAACAGAACCCCTCCTGGAATGTCCTATAATATTGTGCTCGAAACAATGAAAGGGGATTTTCCGAATATTTCATTAGTAAACTTGCCAAGGCCATGTATGCAATGTGATAAGCCACCTTGTGTTCAAGTTTGTCCGACAAGAGCAACATATAAATTAGAAAATGGGATTGTAACAATTGATAATGACCGTTGTATCGGCTGCCGTTATTGTATGGTTGCTTGTCCATATGGTGCAAGGTCCTATGATTTCGGTGACGGATATGACCAGGAAATGCTGGGCTATAACGATGTAACAAGCCCTGAATATGGCATGGACCGTGGTGAAAGGAAGAAAGGCAAGATTCCAGAAGAAACAGTTAGAAAATGTAGCTTCTGCTATCACCGTTTACAACGCGGGGAAGAGCCAGCTTGTGTTGAGACTTGTATTGGAGATGCACGTTATTTCGGAGATATGAGTGACCCGAATAGTGTAGTTTCAAAGCTTGCCGCTAGCCCAAGAGCATTCAGATTAAAAGAAGAATTAGGAACACAGCCTAGAGTTGTCTATTTAAAATAAAATTTTGAGCTTTCATTAAAGGAGTGGTTTAAATGATTTCGAAAGCGAGTATGGATAAAAGCATGCTTCCTTCCCAGCAAACGGAAAAGGGAGGGATGATCGAAAAGATTTGGTGGGCTGCTTTAATCGTCGTGTTTGGAATAGGTATCTATTCCATCATTACTGGTTATTTTATGCAAGGGATGTCATCTACTAATCTATCCAATACCGTACCGTGGGGCGGATGGATTGCTTTTTATATTTATTTTATCGGTATGAGTGCAGGGTCGTTCCTTTTATCCACCTTAATCTATGGATTTGGGATGGAGAAATTTGAAAAAATTGGACGTTCTGCTTTACTATCAGCAATCGTCTGTATGATTACAGCCATTACGTTTGTTTTTCTAGACATCGGTAGACCTGATCATGTCATGAATTCAGTTATTTACTGGAACGTCATGAGTACGATGTCTTGGGAAATTCACTTTTATATTGTATATATTGTCTTACTTCTTACGGAATTATATTTCTCTATGCGTAAGGATCTAATTAGATTAGCAAATGGTGATACATTCAAAGGGAAATTATATCGTCTACTAACATTAAATAAAAAAGAAATAACTGAAGCTGAGCAAGCCCGTGATAAAAAACGTCTGAAAGTCATGGGGATTATTGGAATTCCTTTAGCGATTTTTGGAGTTCATGGAGGAACTGGATCGATCTTTGCAGTCGTCAAAGCTCAGCCTTATTTAAACTCAGGGTTATTCCCGCTTATCTTTATTCTTTCGGCATTAGTTTCAGGGACAGCGCTTTCGATTGCTATCTATGTCATTAAGGCAAAAGTTAAGAAGCAAAAAATTGATGTACCGATGGTTCGTGCACTTGGTAGTATGCTTGCATTGTTTCTAGCCATAGAGTTTGTCATGGTATGGTATGAATTTTTAGTTGGTATTTATGGATTAGGTCATGAAGAGCTTGGAACGATTAAGCTTCTTACAGGAAGCCCATGGTGGTGGAGCTTCTGGATTTTCCAAATGGGCTTAGCGATGTTCTTCCCACTAATAATTCTTTTTATCAAAAAGACGCGAGAATCTGTCGGCTGGATTTTATTTGCATCCATTATGACGATCATTGGTGTAGTTGGAGTTCGTTTCAATATGGTTATCCCAACATTAATTATGCCAAAGTTTGAAGGGATGCCTGCAGGAAATTATTATCCGAATCTATCAGAATGGCTAACAACGTTTGGGCTCATCGCAATGTGTCTCATTATTTACACAATAGGTGAGAAGCTATTCCCTATCGAGGAACTTGATTCAGAAAATAAAGAGGTGAGCGTACATGAGTAAGGACAAAATGAATCGAAGAGGGTTTCTAAAAGCACTAGGAACGATTGGTGCAGTAGCAATCGTCGGACCTGCTTTTGTCGGTCCCGTTAAACAAGTAATAAATGGCGTCTGGTATGATGATGGTCACGGAATCGGAACAGACTTTCAAGACTATACAGCTGAAGATATAATCTTTACTTCATGCCAGCAATGTAATGCTTCATGTACAATCAAAACATATATAATGGCTGGAAATCCAAATAGCCCGTATTCATCAATTGTGCGGAAAATTGCCGGAAATCAGTATAGCCCAATTGGAATGGTGCCATTTGGCCATATAAACTATGATACCCCACTTGAAGATGCAGTAAGAGGTACAGGTGATATTGGACGTTCTGGTCGCTCACACCGAGGAGCAAAGACTTGTCTTAAAGGTCAGGCTGGAATTCAAACTGCCTATGATGCTCACCGTGTTCAAAAGCCGTTAAAGCGTGTTGGCGAACGTGGAAGTGGCGTTTGGAAGTCAATTAGCTGGGAAGAAGCGTATAAAGAAATTCTCGAAGGTAGTAAAGATATCGGCACTCCAGGGCTAAAGGAAATGTGGGCGTATGCTCCTGAAGCGGCGGTAATGGCTGATTGGGAAAAACTAAAGAATGAAGAAATGTCAAAAGCTGAATTCGATGCAAAATATAAAGATGTATTAATAAATACAAATCACCCTGACTTTGGGCCAAAATCAAATCAAATCGTTGTCATGGCTGGGCATCGCAGAGAATTTATTGAAAGACTAGCTGCTGGAAGTTTAGGAACAGCAAACTACTATGACCATGGCGGCTACTGTGGAATTACAAGTGTAATGGGGAATGTCCGTTCACATGATACAACGAAACAGAAGAAGCGGATGATTCCTGATTATGAAAATGCGGAATTTGTTCTCGTTTGGGGAACAAATCCATTAACAGCAAACCGTGGTCCAACAACATTTGCACCACAAATTACTAATGCGATTGATCGTGGTATGAAGATGGTTGTTATTGATCCTCGCTTTAGTAAAACAGCAGAAAAAGCTCATATGTGGGTACCTGTTAAACCTGGTGGAGATGGTGCTTTAGCACTTGCAATGTGCCGCTGGATTATCGAAAATAATCGATATGATGAAATGTATTTGCGCAACCCGAATGGAAATGCAGCTGAGCTTGATGGTGAAGTAACATGGAGTGATGCAACATACCTTGTGAATGTTGGTGAGAAAAAGCGTCCTTTCTTAAAAGCAGCGGATTTAGGCTTAGGTGAAGAGGAATTCGTTGTTTTAGAAAATGGCAAGCCGGTTATTCATACGAATGCAACTCAAGGTGATTTAGAAGTTAATACAGAAATTAACGGAATCAAAGTTAAATCTGTCTTTACTATTTTTAAGGAAAAAGTTTTGGAAAAAACATTAGAGGAATATTCAAAGCAATGTGATGTTCCAGTTGAACAAATCGCTGAGATTGCGAAAGAGTTTACTTCTCACGGCAAAAAGGTCGGAATTCATTCGTACCGTGGCCCAGCTATGCACGCAAATGGTTATTACAGTGTTCGTGCGATTAATATGCTAAACCATCTAGTCGGAAATCACGACTGGAAGGGCGGAGACACGAATATGAGTGCTAAGTTTAAAGCAACGGAAGGTCGCTATGATT
>JAEWIG010000332.1 GCA_023387295.1 Bacillota bacterium
ACCCAGGTCCAAGCACATTGAAAATTCCTCTTAAACTATTAAAAGAAAATAAATGTGTCGGGATTTTTCCAAGCGGGACAAGAACGAGTGAGGATGTTCCCTTAAAAAGAGGTGCGGTAACGATTGCCTTAAAGGCAAATGCCCCCTTAATTCCTGCTGTTTTTAAAGGACCAACGAATTTTTCAGATCTTTTTAAAGGTCGAAAATCCTATGTTGAATTTGGGAAGCCGATTGTCTTTCCTGCCGGTGAGAAAGGAAAAAGTCGAGATGAAATCATTGAAGAATCTTTACAATTATTAGAAAATGAGATGAGAAGATTAGAAAAGAACGAACATTTGTAAATCCCATTTAAAAAGGAGTTGAGTAAGTGTCAAAAAAAATATTTGGATATCTCTCCAATAAATTAGCTGCTGCTTCTTTTTCATTTGCGATTTTTGCAGTTTATATGTTATTTTTAGCCAGATTTGATTTATATAAATTTACGAACGCTTTTTCCTATACATATCTCATTTTCGTTTTTTTTATTTATGGGATTATCTGCTCGGGCTTAGTCGATTTGCTTTGTTTTAAGATAACTCGATTTAGTAAGATTGGTATCAAAGTAGGATTATACGCATTAGCTGGCATCGGAATATTTGTAGTACTAGGTGGAATCAATATTTTTTCTTTATTTGCTGGTAGTATAGGGGCTGTTTTCGCATTACTATTCTATTTTGGCACTTATGTCGCAAAAAGAAGCAAGGCATTTACCATCGGGTTAGCAGCTGGGATTCCATTATTGTTTACAATACTATTATCCATTGATTTTACGGTAAAGAGAAATTGGATCGAAGTGAAGGAGCTTTCTTCCTTTGAAGCAAGCTTTCAATATTTCAATGGTGAGCATCGCATTCCAATAGAAGCGAGAAAAGGGCAGGAAATCTATTTCACAATTGATTTAGAAAGTGAAAATGGAGGCGGACATGGCTATCATGTGAAAAATAATTATGGAACTCTGCAGCCGATGGAGGAAGTTCATGAGAAAAAGACGAAAATGAAAGTTAAGAAAGATGGAACATATTTCATTATCGTTACTGCAGATGATTTGGAAGGTAATTTTAAAGTGGAATGGGAAGTTGTTGATAAATGAGTTAAGTTGCTGATAAATGAGTAAAGTTGCTGATAAATCGGTGAAGTTGCTGATAAATCGGTGAAGTTGCTGATATATCAGTGAAAGTTGCTGATAAATCCGGAAAGAGACCGATATATTAGTTAATTGGCCGATAAATCCGGAAAGAGACCGATATATTGGTGAATTGGCCGATATATCCGGAAAGAGACCGATATATTGGTGAATTGGCCGATAAATCCGGAAAGAGACCGATATATTCGATGAATTGGCCGATAAATCCGGAAAGAGACCGATATATTCGATGAATTCCAGATATATCCGACAAATTGCTGTTCTAAATTAAGAAATTAGTTGATTCACTAGTAAATCTGCATAAAAATCGTAAAAACCGCTACGAATCTCCCAAAAAACTCATAGAACCAATCAATTGGCAGTTTCACTTCAAGTGGAAACGCCTTTTTTATTGCGTTATAATATTAAATAGCGGAAGGCTGATCAATTTTGGTTGGCAATATTTTTTTCAACGAATGTGATGAAATATGTTGAACTGACTATTATTTTCGTATTACTATTTTCTTTGGGAAAACCGATATAGAAAGAGAGTGGTCATCGTGGGCCGTAAATGGAATAATATTAAGGACAAAAAAGCAGCTAAAGATGCAAATACAAGTCGTATTTATGCAAAATTTGGTCGTGAGATTTATGTTGTTGCCAGACAAGGGGAACCTGATCCTGACCTCAACCAAGCATTAAAAATGGTTCTTGAGCGGGCGAAAACATATAATGTACCTAGGGCCATCATTGATCGTGCAATTGAAAAGGCAAAAGGTAATTCAGATGAAAGCTATGACGAGCTTCGTTATGAAGGCTTCGGACCAAACGGTTCAATGGTCATTGTCGATGCCTTAACTAATAATGTAAACCGCACAGCTTCAGAAGTACGTGCTGCTTTTGGTAAAAACGGCGGAAATATGGGTGTTAGTGGCTCTGTTGCCTATATGTTTGATGCAACGGCAGTGTTCGGAATCGAAGGCAAAACGGAGGATGAAGTCCTGGAAATCTTAATGGAAGCAGATGTTGATGTTCGTGACATTTCTGCAGAAGATGATTCGGTGATCGTGTATGCTGAACCAGACCAATTCCATGCTGTGCAGGAAGCATTTAAAGCTGTAGGAATTACAGAGTTTACTGTGGCTGAGCTAACAATGCTTGCACAAAACGATGTAACGCTTGATGAAGATGCACAAGCTACATTTGAAAAAATGATTGATGCATTAGAAGATTTAGAAGATGTTCAACAAGTGTACCATAACGTTGATTTAGGTGAATAAATTTACTTACAAAATTCAAACATGAGCATCTGCTCAGAACTATATTATGAAAATGTCGTCGGCTTCATTTCGCTGCGCTTACGATTACTTTGTACATCGAAGCTTGCTCAATGAACCCGACGACGTTTTAGTTTACACAAAAAAGCTTCTCTCCTTAATGAAATTAAAGGGGAGAAGCTTTTTTCGATTTATGACTCCTGAACGGTCTTATTATTTTTTAATATCGCAGGCTCTTTCCAGAAAATCGCGAGGATTACACCTAATACAAGAACAATCGTTGCAAAATAATACGGATAGTTTAAGTTAATATCAAATAATACTCCACCTAAAATAGGTCCAAAAATATTCCCTAGGCTTGTAAAAGTGGAGTTCATTCCACCAACAAATCCTTGTTCATTACCAGCAATTTTTGATAAATAAGTTGTAATCGCTGGACGAATTAAGTCAAAACCTACAAATAGCACAAATGTTGTTAATAAAATAGGAATATAATTATTCACTAGAGTCATTAAAAACGTTAGAATAGCTGAGAATGCTAAACAGTAGCGAATCAGCTTAATTTCCCCAAGCTTATTCGTTAAAGGTCCGAATAAAAAGACTTGAGCGATTGCACCAAAGATGGCTCCTCCTGTTATAACAATAGCAATATCTTTTGGAGAAAATCCAAACTTGTGATCAACAAACAAACTAAATAAGGATTCAAATGCTGCAAGTCCGAATGAAGCAACGAAGATTAGCAAAAATGCAATAAAATAAAGCGGTTTAAAGATGGTCCG
>JAEWIG010000361.1 GCA_023387295.1 Bacillota bacterium
CATCAATAGTCCCCGGGCTATTTAGCACCGTTATACTATGTTTTAAAGCGAGACCACTTCTAGGACGTACTTGCGCTTCTGTTCCTCTTGGCAATTCTATTTGCAGCCCTGTTTGTATTAATCTTGCCTCTCCAGGTGGGATCTCAGCCGTTTCAATTGAATACAGATCCATCCCTGCATCCCCTGGATTTGCTTGCAAAGGAATCTTTGCATCAGCATGAATTCTCTTAATTTTTACTTCTAAAGTCATTTTGTTACTCCCTATCTATTCAATTTTGCATCGAAGTTAAACGTGTCGTCCGTAATTGGAACGACTTTTGCTTTCGCATAAGTAGCCCCTTTTTGTGAAAAGAAATCATAGGTAGATCCTTCATTACGAATCCCATTCATGACAATTGGATTGACTTCTTCCTCTGGAAACATCGGATCGAAACCTATATTCATTAACGCTTTATTCGCGTTGTAGCGGACATATGCTTTAACCTCAGGTGAAAGACCCGTTTCAGCATATACATCATCAGTATATTTCATTTCATTTTGATATAGGTCTAATAATAGCTCATAACCCCATACCTTCAATTCATCTTGCTTTTCCTTTGGAAATTGCTTGAATATATTTTGTGCAAAATAACCTACTGCTACACCATGGATTGACTCGTCTCGGAGAATAAGGGAAATAATCTCTGCACTATTTCGCAGGAACCCTTGTCCACCTAAATACAGAGGATAGAAAAATCCTGAGTAAAATAAGAACGATTCAAGCATGACGGATGAGAACAACGCTTTCCATAGGCTTTCTGCATTTCCTTCTTCTATACTGTTATAAATATCGCCGATTTTTTTGGCTTTGTATTGTAGATATTCATTTTTCTTCACCCATTCAAAAAGCTCGTCGATTTCTGTGTTCGTACAAAGGGTTGTGAAGATATATGAATAAGATTTCGCATGAATGGCTTCAAAGGCCGCAAAAACAGTAAAAACCGCCTTTTCTTGTAAATCGGGTGCATAATCAGCAATATGATTCATACCAATATTTGTTTGTACGGTATCTAACAATGTCAATCCAGCAAGAACTTTTTTATAAGTATCTTGATGCTCAAAATTTTGCCATTGTTTAACGTCTTTACTAACGGCAATTTCTTCGGGGAACCAAATTTGCTTCCATTGCTGATCCCAAAATACTTGGGCAAGCTCACTTGTTGGCTTATTCCAGTTGACTGCCTCATATGGAAAGGTCAAATTTGACATGCTACGCACTCCTCTAATGTTTGTAATCGTTGACGAACATAGTAAACTGACTTTATGCCCTTCATCCAAGCATAAATATAAATTTTCGCTAGTTGCTCGGTTGTCCAGTTATCCGTAACATAAAGCGTCATCGAAATTCCTTGATCTACATGTTTTTGAGCAGTAGCATATAAATCTATTAAATCATATGGATTGACATCGTAAGCCTCCACGTATAAATGCTTATTATCATTTGTTAAATGAGGCATTGGATAGATTGTGCGACTGTCGGCATAATCACGTACTTCAACACGCTCTGTGCAAGGAGCAATCGAAGCTGTACTGCTACGAATATATGAAATACTTCCTGTTGGCGCAATCGCTAAACGGTATGAATGGAATAAGCCGTATTGCATAACTTCTGCCTTTAAAGTCTGCCACATTTTCTGCGTGATAATTGGTACATTCCCTAGCGCTTTTATGACAATCGGTTCTAGTTCTTGCTCCACTTTATTCACATATGGGTCAAAGTAAACACCTGATGCATAGTCACTATCCTCATATCGATAGAATGTCTCACCAAGTTCTTTAGCAATTTCCATTGATGTTTTCAGTGAGTAGTAGTTCATTGCTTCCATAAAGCAATCAATAAATTCTATTGATTCCCTTGAACCGTATAGGATTCCTTGTGATACAAGATGTCCGTGTAAATTCATCGCACCAAGCCCTACAGAATGCATGATTTTATTTGCCTTGCTAACAGAAGGCACATTTTTGATGTCGGTCATTTGGGAAACATTTGTAAGCAAACGCATCGCTGTATCTACTAGCTTCTCAAAATCCTTTACTTTGCTCGCTGCATGGATATCAATTGAGCCTAAATTACAAGATACATCTAAGCCGTACTCATTTGGTTTGTCTTGATCAGTAATGATACTTGTTTGCTGAACTTGTAAAATTTCCGTACAAAGATTAGACATTTTGACGCGGCCAATATTTTTGAGTGGATGAACTTCATTGACATTATCATCGAAGATTTCAAATGGATAGCCCGATTCAAATTGCGCCTTTTTCACTTCTGTATAGAGCTTCCTGGCATTTAGTCGTTTGATTTTACGGATATTCGGATTATCGAGTAACTCGTGATACATCTCTGTAATTGAAATCTCAGACATCCGCTTCCCATATTCTTTATAAATGTCATACGGACTAAACAATACAATATCTTTATCGCGTTTCATTAGTTCAAAGAAGACACTTGGAATAATAATTCCTGTTGATAGTGTAGCTAAGCGAATTTTGTCATCGGCATTTGGTTTTTTCGATGAAATAAAATTTTCGATATCTGCATGAAAAATATTTAAGTATGCAACACCCGATCCATTTCGTTGTCCAAGCTGATTAGAATAGCTAAATGAGTTTTCTAAAAGCTTTGCGACAGGTAGTACACCACTGGCACGGTTTAAAATTCCTTTAATCGGGTCGCCTAATGGTCGCAAATCGGTTAAATTCACCCCTACTCCGCCGCCAAGACGTGATAATTCTAAACAATAGCCGATATTTTCCGCAATGCTATTCATCGAGTCATCCATTGTTAGTTTAAAACAGCTAACTAATTCGCCGCGCGCTTTCTTCCCGCTATTTAAAGCAGTTGGAGTTGCTGGTTGATAGGCCTCCATCATCGCTTCCAATGCTCGTTCTGCTAACTCCGGATTCCCTTGAGCTAAATACAAGGCAATGATCACAATGCGATCTTCGTACTTTTCTAAAATTTCTTCTCCATCACGGCTTTTCATTGCATAGCTATCGTAAAACTTGCTAGCACTCATAAAAGACGGAAAACGGAAGTGATAATCATAAGCCTTTTTGTACATGCTTTTGATAAATTCCATGTCATACATGTCAAGAAAGTCTTTTTCATAATAGCCTTCATCAACTAAATAACGAATTTTTTCTTCTATATCAATAAAGTAACGAAGACGTACATTGACATATTCTAAAAAATAACGGCGCGTTGCTTCGCGGTCCTTTTCCAATTCTAATTGTCCAGTTGTGCTGTAGCGATTAAGAACATCATTGTTTAGCTTTAAATACGTCTTCATCCCGTCACCCTCGTTTCATAAAACGTTTGAATGGCTTCATAATCAGCCTGATATCCTCGTAAATCTATTTTACGCACTACGGGAATATGATACATTGATGCTATTTTGTCACCAGCACCCCCAAATAGCGTATGACCGAAATTACTATTCCCACTAACAACGACACCTTTACATAGTTTTGCGTTTTGTTCTAAAAAACGTTCAACCTTTTGAGGAATTTCCCCTAACCCATCTGTGTATGTCATCAACAGGTAAGGCTTGTCCAACCTTAATTCCTCTGAAACCTCAATTAAATTTGCAGTTAATTTCGAGGCAATATATCGGACATTGCCAGTTCGACTAGCATAAGCAATCATTGCGCTATCAGCTCTATTTGAGAAATAACTTCCTGTACATCACCGTAGAATTTTCCATTATATTCAAGAACAGGGACACTTAAAAAACCTGCTTCCATAATCGTTTGCTTTGCCTGTTCATCATGATCAATATTAATAATTTCTGCTTCAAGTCCTGCTTGTTGTAATTCGGATTTTACCCAAAGGCATTTAGGGCAAACTGTTTTCGTATAAAGTTTCATGTAATAACCCCTCTTTTCGTAAAAGTAAATAATTTTGAGTATCTACTCACAACCCACTTTGTAAAATGTCGTCGGCTTCATTTCCCTGCGCTTACGATTACTTCGTTTACATCTAGGCTTGCTCAATGAATCCGACGACGATTTTATTTTCACACAGGAAAAAAGCTATCTCTTCGAGAAGAGATAGCTTGAAATGGAAACGTTCAGAGATAAAACATGGTGACGTCTCCATCTCTCAATCCCCGAAGAAATGATTAATCTGTTTTATATAGGCAGGTCTCCTGGCTTTGCTTCATCCTCTGATTCCCTTCCCATGCGAATGCACAGTGGCTTTGAATCATCGTCAGCTTCACAGTTGCGGGGACAGCGTCGGTATTACACCGAACTTCCCTATTAAACTACATCTAGTAGTACCTGTATAAAACGAATACAATATATTGTTTTTCAATAGTTTTAAGTTTACCATCCATCAAATTAAAAGTAAATCTATAAATAGGAATTTTATTCTATCGAAAAGTCTAAATCCTAGAAAAATTATTAAAAGACTTATATCGTTTTCTATCTTAATAATTACATTTTCGCGCTCAATTGTAATATAATGGCATTGCGTGTTGTTAAAATTATGCATTTTATACTCTATGACATTAGGAGTGAGTATATGGGAAAAGGTAAAATGTGTGTATGTTTTATTACTATTATTGTTTCTTTACTTGGTTGTGTACCTGCTGACGAAAAAGTAAATACCGAAAATAATACTGGATACATTGAAACCTTTCAGTTTGTTTCAAATGATGAAAACGTATCATTTAAGGTTTATAATCAAGCCAATGTTTCACAAGAAGAATTAGAGGATATCAAATTAAAAACGATAGAAGCATATGATTTTATACTAGAATCTATAAAAAACAACTATGAAAGAGCAAGTGAAATTAACATTTACTTAAAAGAAGGAACTGAAAGATCTTCTGCGAGTAAAACAACTATCCATTTGTTTAAAAGTCATGGGTATTCCTTTCCTCTTGTCCATGAATTAACCCACAGCTTGTTAGGGATAGGTAAAGGCTTTGATCATAATGCACATGGACATCTAACCCAGGAAGGCCTTGCTGAATATATGCAGTATGAAATTGGAGAGCTAAACGACCTTTTATACAATATTCCCGTTCATAAAAAGATGAAATATTTAATAGAAAGAAATAAAAACATACCACTTTACAAGTTAGTTGATTTAAAAATAGAACAAAATATTTTTTTTTGGAATGCAGTAGATGAACAGGAAAATACATTAATTTGGATAGGTTATGTTCAAGCAGGTTCTTTTGTTACCTACTTAATTGATAAATATGGTTTCGAAAATTTTTCATCCATTTATAATCATCCAGAATTAAATAAGCAGGTTAAATTTATTTATAACAAAAGCATTGAAGAATTAGAGAAAGAGTGGATCGAATATGTAAATTCGAACACTGATTCTCTCTCCACTAAAGAGCTGAATGCACCACCAATGCTATATTATCAACAAGCTTTAGACTTAATCGATAAAGATATTTTTGAAAGAGAATGACCCTATTTCAAAAATAGTTTTCTATTTAAAATTTAATAAAATACCTCCTCTACTAGATGAAATGCACCCCAATTGTTAGACACAATCTAACAATTGGGGTGCAATTCAAAATTTATACTTTTGAATAACCTCTTTTCGTCTGCTCAAACACACTTTTAGTTTTATAACTTGTTTTATTCGAACATTAATTTTATCTCCACAACTTCAGATCTAGTTCCTATTCTAAAGGGAAGTCCCCAGAAACCGAATCCTGAAGTAACAATGGAATGTAAGTCTTCTTTTTTCAAATAACCCCAATCGTTTTCATAGATCATGCTAGTAATGAAATTAGCTGGTGCTAGCTGTCCACCGTGAGTATGACCAGACAATAAAAGATCAACCCCATTCTCACTTGCTTCCGTTAAAGCATCTGGTTGATGATCAAGCATAATGATTGGCTTTTCATTGTCTAAAGGAGCAACAATTTCTTCTATACTTTTTCGATATATATCTGTTAAATCGTTTCTTCCAACAATATAGAAGCTATTATCAATGCTAACTGCTTCATCAGCGAGCATCGTAATTCCTACCTTTTCCATTTCGACAAAAAGCTTTGCTAGATCATTCCCATAGTAATCATGATTTCCAGATGTAGCATAGACTCCAAGTGGTGCTTTTATTTTCTTCATCGTTTCTCCAACATTTCCCTTCAAATAAGGGCCGATATGATCATCAATAATATCGCCAGGCAGAAGAATTAAATCTGGTTGTCTTTCTTCGATTATTTGAACAAACTTCTCTAGATGGTTTTTTCCTACCATTTTCCCAATGTGAAAATCGGATGCCATAATGACGGAAAGTTCCTTTTGCTCTAACTGCTGATCGATTGAAACTTCATATGTGCGAATAACAGGATTCCAAGCATTATAGGACCCCAAGATGAACACACAGAGGAAAAAGCCAATGATTGACCAGCCAATCATCTTTAGCCATCTCTTTTTAGAAACATAATAGATAAGATTCGCAATTGGGAAAATAATTAATCCGTATCCAATAATTAAAAGCCATACTCCACTAACAAGGGCAAGAATCTTTGACGATACAAATCTATCAAAAAAAACAAGGACCGATAAAAAAACAATAAAGGCAATATAAGACTTCTTATAACG
>JAEWIG010000377.1 GCA_023387295.1 Bacillota bacterium
CCAACAAACCACTTGGACTTAGAATCAATCACAGCATTGAATAATGGGTTAATTAATTTTAAAGGTTCTATGATTTTTGCATCACATGACCATCAATTTATCCAAACAATTGCAAACCGTATCATTGAAATAACACCGAACGGTATCGTTGACAAGCAGATGACTTATGATGAATATTTAGACAATGCTGATTTACAAAAGCAAGTAGCTGAAATGTACAAGTAATTGTACTAGCAGGAAGGATTTCTCCTTCCTGCTTTTTTGTTATGTATTAGTAGGAAACATTCTTATTTCTTCTTTTTATGTCGTGATGAAGAAGACATTATTCCTCCTGTTTCAATATTTGTCGTTCCCTGCCCTTTTACTTCTGGTGAGCCTAGTTTAGCTTTTGAAGGATCTTTTTTTCGTTTTCCCATCGATATCACCTCCCTCCTTACTTTATCTGTTTTAATTCATTTATATTCATGGGAAAATACAGAATAAAAACGTTAAGGATTTGGCAATCTATCGATGGAGGAGGTGTAATGAGTGACGAAAAAAATTGCGGTCGAACAATCACTAACAAATGTTTCTGATGCACTTCGTGAAAAAGGCTATGATGTAGTTGAATTAAAACCAACTGACTCGGCAAACACTAACTGCTCTGCCTACGTCGTAACAGGCGGTGATTCAAATATGATGGGTATGCAGGATGTTTCAACAACCGCACCAATCATCGAGGCAAGTGGGTTATCTGCAGAGGAAGTATGTCAAGAGGTAGAGCAAAGATTGAATTACTAAGGTATAATGTTGCACATATTATGATGAAATAATGCTACTTAAACTCAATGTAGGGGATTCGGTCGAGGTACTTCATAAATTAAATACTTCATATACCAAATCCCCGCAGCAACACTTTTATTGAACCTAATTATTTTTTGCTAAAGCACACTTAAAAAGTTTCAAACATAACCTTTCCAGTTTCTGTAATGTCGTAATCACCCATTGAATGAATATCTTTTTTTATCTCGTCTGACGTTAGAATCTCTTTAATTTTATTAATTACATCCTTGTTTTCATCGGTTTTTAATAATACTAAGTCATATCTTTCTTTAATAAGTGGGATAAAATCAACGTTTACAATTTTTGCAGTTTTTTCAATTCCTACACCGATATTTGCCTTTTTTCCTGCAATGGCTGATGCAACTGCTAAATGACTAGTTTCTTCGGTATCATAGCCGTTTACTTCTTTTGAACGAATTCCATTGATTCTTAATTGTTCGTCGAGAAGGATTCTTGCTCCTGACCCTTTTTCTCGATTAATGATTTTTACATCATCGCGATTTAAATCTGTCCAACCAGTAATGTTTTTCGGATTACCAGTTTCAACATACAATCCAGCCCATCTTGATAAAAAATTTATGACGATAAACGGAAAACCCGTTAAGATTTTTTTTACATATGGGATATTATATGTACCTGTATCCCCGTCAAAAAGATGCAAACTTACTAAATCACATTGATTTTGATACATGGAAATTAAACTATTTAAGCTCCCTGTATAAAGTCGAAGTGGTCTTAAATCTGCAGATTCCTTTTCTAACTCTTTCGCAAGAAAATCAAGGGCTAAATCCTGACCGCTAATGACAAATGTTCGTGCTTGCGTTACATTCTCTCTATTTGTAAATGGTGCTGTAGTTGAACTACTAGCCCGTTTTTTATTCCTCTCTTTATAGACATCTAAATCCTTCCCATCAACCCTCATCTGTCTTCCGACGCGATAGGACGAGAGCTCATCCTTTTTTATTAAATCATAAACTGTTAATTTAGAGACCTTTAATAGTGAAGCAACCTCCTCTATCGTATACGAAACATCGTTAATAGACATACCATTCACCCTATTCTTTTATAATGTGACAATTATTACTGTTATATCTAGTTATAATTAGTTATAATCTATTATATCTTATTATATCGAAATATAATTAGAGAGGAAGAAAAAAATGAAGTTAAGATTTTCGGTTATTTTCATGCTCTTATTTATGCTTATTTTAGGAGGCTGTAATACAAATAAAGATAACGTACAGCCAACAGAAAGCAATACTGATCAACAAGAAAAGGCAACAACGCCCGAAACAGAAGCAGATCCTGAAGAAACTATTGAGCTTACAGTTTCAGCTGCCGCCAGTTTAGAGGATGCATTTAATGAAATGAAACCTCTTTTTGAAGAGAAACACCCAAACATTAAACTATTATTTAACTTTGGTGGATCAGGTTCATTACAAAAGCAAATTATTCAAGGTGCTCCCGTTGATGTCTTCTTTTCAGCAGCAGAAGACAAATACGATGAGCTCGTAGATCAAGGTATTATTGATGAAAATCAAGGTAAAGATATGTTAAAAAACACTCTAGTTCTTATTGTACCAAAGAATGCACAAAATCCGATAACAGGATTTGACGCTCTTACTAATCTGGGTAATAATAAATTTGCACTAGGTACCCCAGAAGCAGTTCCCGCAGGAAAGTATGGGCAGCAAACGCTCGAAAACTTAGGTCTTTGGGATAAAATGCAAAATAATATCGTCTTTACTAAAGACGTAAGACAAGTTCTTACATATGTTGAAACAGGTGACGTTGCGGCTGGTTTAGTTTATAAAACCGATGCTGCTGTTTCTGATAAAGTAGAAATTGTTGCTGAAGCAGATGCTAGTAACCATGATCCTATCATTTACCCTGTAGGAATTATTAAAGCAACTAAGCATATGGATGCAGCAGAAACATTTTATCAATATCTTCAGGAACCTGAAGCAACAGATATTTTAGTGAAGTATGGATTTTCAGTATTGGACTGATTTGAATGAATGATTTATATCTCTCACCAGTAATACTCTCCTTAAAAGTTTCTTTCGTTTCATTAATAGTTGTTTTTATTGTGGGGACATTACTGGCAAAATTTATGTATAGAAAACAATTTAAAGGGAAAACAATAGCGGAAACACTTTTCATGCTTCCGCTAGTTTTACCCCCTACCGTAATCGGGTTTTTATTAATCGTCATTTTCGGTAATTCAAGTCCTGTTGGTAGATGGATTCAATCTGTGTTTGATCATCCTCTCATGTTCACATGGTGGGCAGCAGTCATTGCTTCAACGGTTGTTTCACTCCCACTTATGTATCAATCAGCAAAAACAGGATTTGCTGAAGTTGACATTGCTATCGAGGAAGCAGCACGAGTAGATGGGGCTAGTGAGTGGTATGTTTTTTTATTTGTTTCGGTCCCGATTGCCGCTAAATCTCTCATTTCTGGTGCTATTATGAGCTTTGCAAGAGCATTAGGTGAATTCGGCGCTACATTAATGTTTGCTGGAAATATTCCAGGAAGAACACAAACAATGTCAACTGCTATTTATATGTCAATCGAATCTGGGAACATGAGCCTTGCGTGGATGCTCGTTATTACGATGATTGCTATTTCATTTATTATGCTGCTAGCAGTTTCATTTATAAAATAGTTCCCAAAAAAACGAGCGAAAATGCTCGTTTTTTTCTTTTAGCTTGAAAAATGTATAAAGATGAAATAAGACAAGTTCTCTCCTCTATCAGCATACTCATTATTATAGGCAATTAATTTTAAAGGGGAGAAAGCTAATGACATTTCTAGTATTAAAGAAAAAAAACATCATTATGTTTCTTATCATTGTCATTCTTGCTGTTTCTGTTGGATCAACACTATTGTTCCTTAATAATCAATCTGAATCTGTTTTTAGTGTTCAAGAGGAGGGAAAGGTTCGAGAGTATCATATGGTAACGGGAGAGTTTAAATCAAAACTCCCAAATGGAAAAGAAATTGAAGCGTACCGATGGGATCCAGGAACAATCGTGATTTCAAAAGGAGAAAAGGTGAATTTAATCATTTACGGAGTTAACGGTGCAGAGCACCCGTTTATCATTGAAGGAACTGATATAAAAGGAGTTGTGAAAAAAGGCGAAGAAACGGTAATTCCTCTTCATTTCACAAAAGAAGGAACCTATCGTTTAATTTGCTATACTCATAAAACGAAGGAACAGAATGGTCCTATGATTGCTTATATTGTCGTTGACTAGCGTATATTTTCTCCCCTGATTTATTTCCACACTTTTGAAAATAAATCAGGGGCTTTCTTTAATAGTTGTTACCTATTTTCCTTACTTCCACCACTTATCATGCATAGAAGCAGGCATTCTTCGTTTATGCTCTGTCATTAAGTAGCGAGTCTCTATTTTATCGGCCACTTCTTCTGTTACCGGTTTTCCTTCAAGATAATCATCTAATTCATCATATGAAATTCCAAGCTCTGTTTCATCCGCTTGTCCCGGTTTTTGGTCAAGTAAATCAGCTGTTGGCACTTTTAAATATAGGCGTTCATCCGCACCCAATTCCTGGAGAAGTGCCTTCCCTTGCCTTTTTGTTAAACCAGTGAGCGGCGTAACATCTGCTCCCCCATCACCATATTTCGTATAAAAACCTGTTATGGCTTCAGCAGCATGGTCAGTTCCAATCACTAATAATCCTTTTTCTCCACCAAAGGCATACTGAGCAATCATCCGCATTCTTGCTTTAATATTGCCTTTTTGATAATCACTTAGCGGTCTAGATTCCACCAGACCATTATATTCTAGCTGCAATTCATCAACAGCGTTTTTTATATTAAAAACATATTCTTCATCGGCTTGGATAAATGATAATGCAAGATTTGCGTCGGCCTCATCTCCTTGAACGCCATATGGAAGACGGACTGCTACGAATAAAGCATTTTCGTGTCCCTCATCTCTCAATTCCTCGACTGCTAGTTGCGCTAGCCGACCAGCAAGGGTTGAATCCTGGCCCCCACTAATACCGAGAACATATCCTTTCGCTTTCGTTTTTACTAAATACTCTTTTAAAAAGTTAGTTCTCTCTCTAATCTCTTTTTTCGGGTCAATCATGGGATTAACATTCAATTTCTGCATAATTTCTTTTTGCATGCTCATTCTCTTTCCCCCTATTGTTACTTATTGATCATATGCTAGTTCAAATGCTTTACTTTTTCCTTCACATTTTGAATATGTTGCATTTTATTTCCCCAGCATTTTTCGCTTAAGTCAACTGGATATTCTGCTGGATTTAGTAACCTTCTATATTCTTCCCAAAGGAGATTTAAGTTTTCCTTCACAAATTGCTGAATTTGTATAAGAGTTGGTAACTGATACACGAGTTGCCCATCAATAAAAATATCTTTAAGTAGTTCTCTAGCCTCATAATTCGTTACATATTTTTTCAAATAAGTATGGACAGGATGAAACATTTTTATCATCGACTCATCCTGTGGGTTTTCATCCGCTAAAGTGATATAATCGCCTTCAGATTTCTTCGTATCATGATTAATAATGCGGTACACCTTTTTTAAACCAGGCGTCGTCACTTTTTCAGGATTACCACTTATTTTAATAGTATCAATCATTTGACCCATTTCATCTTCAATAGAAACAAGCTTATATACTGCACCGAGTGCAGCTTGATCATAAGCCGTAATTAATTTCGTCCCAATCCCCCATGAATCAATTTTTGCTCCTTGCCCCTTTAAATGCATAATTGTATACTCGTCAAGATCGTTAGAAGCAAAAATCTTCGCATGATGAAAGCCGGCATCATCTAACATTTTTCGTGCTTTCTTAGAAAGATAGGCAAGGTCCCCACTGTCAAGTCGGATTCCAATAAAATTAATTTTTTCTCCAAGCTCCTTAGCAACCTTTATTGCATTTGGTACACCCGATTTTAATGTATCATATGTATCAACTAGAAAAACACAATTTCGATGTCTTCGTGCATATTTATGAAAGGCAATATATTCATCTTGATATGCTTGAACAAGCGCATGGGCATGAGTACCAGCTACAGGAATGCCAAACTTCTTCCCTGCTCTTACATTTGATGTAGCACTAAAGCCACCAATAAATGCAGCCCTCGTACCCCAAATAGCCGCATCCATTTCCTGAGCTCTCCTCGTGCCAAATTCCATTGCTATGTCATCACCAATTACTTCCTTAATGCGTGTTGCTTTCGTTGCAATTAGCGTTTGATAATTAATAATATTCAATATGGCTGTTTCAATTAATTGTGCTTGTGCAAGAGGCGCCTCAATCCTCATTAACGGCTCATTTCCAAAAACAAGCTCACCCTCTTGCATCGATTTAATCGTGCCTGTAAAGGTTAACGATTGTAAATATTCGAGAAAATCATCTTGATAATGAAGCTCAGCTCTTAAATAAGCAATATCACTTTCCGTAAACCGAAACTGTTCAATATATTCAATCACTCTCTCTAATCCAGCGAAAATTGCATATCCATTACCAAATGGATTTTTACGGAAATATACATCAAACACTGCTTTTCTCTCATGGATATTATCTTCCCAATACGTTTCAGCCATATTTATTTGATAAAGGTCCGTATGCAATGTAAGACTATCATCTACATATTCTTTGTTCACTTCGTCAATCCCCCAATTTTTCTATTCAAACTCGCAATAATATATATTTTCTATACTCTCATTTTACCCGCATAAGTCAATCATTACCCGAATCTTGCTTAAGTTTTTATGAAAAAACTTGACAAAATTATCAGATAATATTACATTATTATTTGTAAACCTATATTAATTGACAGTTTACATTTAGAAAAGGAGTAGTGAAAATGACAAATGAACAAATAAAACTACGTTCGATGATTCTTACAGCTTTGTTCGCTGCTATTATTGGAGTTTTGGCGCAACTAACCATTCCGCTTCCTTTAGTGCCGATTACTGGTCAAACATTAGCAATCGGATTAGCGGCCACTATTCTTGGTTCCCGATATGGTACAGTTTCTGTCCTATTGTATTTAGTTATCGGTGCAGCAGGAGTTCCTATCTTCGCCGAATTTCAAGGTGGAATTTCTAAGCTATTCGGTCCGACTGGCGGCTATTTAGTTGGCTTTATCCCTGCAGCTTTTATCATTGGCTATTACATGGAAAAAACAAGCTTCACTTTTATGAATGGCATGATAGCCAACACCATCGGAATGGTCATCACATTAATCTTCGGGACAGCATGGCTAAAAATTTCAGCTGAGCTTTCTTGGACTGCCGCAATTGCTTCTGGAATAACTCCTTTTGTCATTGTTGGATTAATTAAAGCAGCACTTGCTTCTTGGATCGGTATAATCGTTAGAAAACGATTAGTTTCTGCCAAATTGTTATTTTCATTACAAACTAACGTAAAACGTGAAACAATATAAGGGCCTCCTAATGGGGCCCTTTTAATGTCGGTGTTTTCTCCATAATAATTGATGTAAAAGAAATGGTGTACTTAATAAAACTGGGAATAAATAATAGCTTAAGCGGTAAAACATGATAATTAGTAAACTTAATTCTGTTGGAAATCCCTTTGTTTCCATGCCAATTAAAAAAACAAGGTCAAATGAGCCAATACCACCAGGAATTAAGCTCATAATTCCTGCACAAGCAGAAATAACAACAATTGGAAAAATAGTTGAGAATGATACGTATACACCTAATATATTAGCAATTCCCCAGATACAAATGACAACAAATAACCATTCAAATATCGATACAGAGATTAATTCACTAATAAAGCCTCGGTTCAATATTTCCATATTCCAAAAAGACTTTCCGAAAATAAAACTTAATCCCATTATGATTGCATATGCTGCGATAGCAAACACAGCAAATTTTATTAACCTGATTTCTGAATAAACATGAAAATCAGAGAAAACGATCAACCAAGTCAGGATAGAAAGCCCTGTTAAAAAAAACAATGAAAGTTTCGCGATGATCCTTATATATGGTGTGTCGTTTTGTAGGTAGCCACTATAGTAATAGGAGCGCAATGTGGCTCCAGCAACTCCGCCAAATCCTACTAAATTAGAAAATGAATTTGCGGAAAGTGAATAAAAGATGAGCTTCCTTTTCGGTATTTGAATGTTAAATATCTTGATTAAAATAATGTCGTAAAAATACATAGGAGATAAACAAACTAATCCCAATAATAAGATTAATATTATATTGTGAATCGTTAATCGATCTAAGTAGATATTTAATAAATCCCAATTAAAATCTTTGAATAACTCATTCGCTTCAAAGCTAAGCAATAACAAAATAAAAATCGGTACCATTATTTTTAATAGCGTTAATAATGTTTTTTTCTTTAAAACAAACAAGTTACCTCTCCGTTCAAACA
>JAEWIG010000427.1 GCA_023387295.1 Bacillota bacterium
TGGACCAAAAGTGATCGAAACTGTGACAGGGGAAAAAATTTCATCTGAAGATTTAGGGGGAGCACAAGTACATAATACAATTAGTGGCAACGCTCATTTTAAAGGAAGGACAGAAGCAGAAGTAATCGAACAAGTCCGGAAACTATTAAGTTATTTGCCACAAAATAATGAAGAAAAGCCACCAATGACAGAGTCGCAGGTAGCGGATGATTATCGTTCTGATTTAACCGATGTTATTCCCTTTGACACCGTTCGTCCCTATGATGTAAGGAGAGTTATCGAACAAGTTGTCGATGCTGACACTTTTATGGAGGTTCATCAAGATTTTGCTAAAAACATCGTTGTTGGATTAGCAAGAATAAAAGGTGAGGTTGTTGGGCTCGTTTGTAATCAACCAAAGTTTATGGCAGGCGGCTTAGATATTGATTCATCAGATAAAGCGGCAAGATTTATTCGCTTCTGTGATTCTTTTAATATTCCTATTATTACTTTCGAGGATGTTACTGGCTTTTTCCCAGGAGTAAAACAAGAGCACGGTGGAATAATTCGACATGGCGCAAAGATTTTGTACGCTTACTCAGAAGCTACCGTACCTAAGCTAACTGTCATTTTACGAAAAGCATTTGGTGGAGCCTATGTAGCGCTTAATAGTAAAGCAATTGGAGCTGATTTAGTTTTCGCCTGGCCAAATGCAGAAGTCGCAGTTATGGGTGCTCAAGGAGCGGCAAATATTATCTTTGCTAAGGAAATCCAAAATAGCGAGGATCCTGAAGCAGCAAGAGCACAAAAAATCGAAGAGTATCGAGAGAAATTCGCCAATCCATATGTGGCAGCAGCTAGAGGAATGATTGATGATATCATTGACCCACGTGAAACGAGAATTAAGCTCATTCAAGCTCTCGAAATGCTAAGAAACAAAAAAGAATCAAGACCGAAAAAGAAGCACGGTAATATACCGCTATAAGCAAGTTATTAATCATATTAGCAAATCTATCGGTTGTTTTCGTAAAAACTTGTCGTTCTAATACTGAGTTGATTGGAGCGGAGGGCACTTGACTCCTGCGGGAATGGAGGGAAGCGTGAGACCCCACAGGCGCAAGCGCCGAGGAGGCTCACGTTCCTCCCCGCGGAAAGCAAGTGCCCGCAGCGGAAATCAACGGGCAAATTTTATATATGAAAGAGCCGATCAATTATTTGCTGTGAGCAAAACACAAAGGTATACTAGAATAGTGAATAATCAAAGGATTATTGGGAGGCATATTGGACAATGATTAATGAAGAACGTTTATTAAATGAGTTTTTAGAGCTAGTACAAATTGACTCTGAAACAAAATATGAAACAGAGATAGCTAAAGTATTAAAGAAAAAATTCACAGAATTAGGTGTAGAAGTATTCGAAGATGACACAACAGCGCAGACGGGACATGGTGCAGGTAACTTAATTTGTACACTTCATGGTACGAAAGAGGGCGTCGATACGATTTATTTTACGTCCCATATGGATACGGTTGTACCTGGAAAAGGAATAAAACCTTCAATTAAAGATGGCTATGTTGTAACAGATGGAACAACGATATTAGGTGCAGACGATAAAGCAGGACTTGCAGTTATGCTAGAAGTAATTCGCGTATTGAAAGAGCAAAGCATTCCTCATGGCACAATTCAGTTTATTATTACAGTTGGAGAAGAGTCTGGTTTGGTTGGTGCAAAGGTTCTAGATCCTTCATTAGTAACAGCTAAGTTTGGCTACGCACTTGATAGTGATGGTAAGGTAGGAAATGTAATTGTGGCAGCACCTACTCAAGCGAAAGTAAAAGCGACTATTTTAGGGAAAACGGCCCATGCTGGTGTCGCTCCAGAGAAAGGAGTTTCTGCGATCACAATTGCTGCTAAAGCGATTGCCAAAATGCCTTTAGGAAGAATCGATTCAGAAACAACTGCCAATATTGGCCGTTTCGAAGGCGGTACTCAAACAAATATCGTTTGTGACCATGTCGAAATTTTAGCTGAGGCACGTTCCTTAATCAATGAAAAAATGGAACAGCAAGTGAAAAAGATGAAGGAAGCTTTTGAAAGCACTGCTGAAGAAATGGGTGGCAAGGCAGAAGTTGAGGTCGATGTCATGTACCCTGGATTTAAATATGGAGAAGGGGATCATGTTGTTGAAGTAGCACGTAAGGCAGCAGCAAAAATTGGCCGCAGCTGTGAACTTTTAAACAGTGGTGGCGGTAGTGATGCGAACGTTATTGCTGGATTTGGAATTCCTACAGTAAACTTAGCTGTCGGCTATGAAGAAATTCATACGACAAATGAACGTATGCCAATTGAAGAGTTAAATAAATTAGCTGAAATGGTCATTGCTATCATTGAGGAAGTATAAGCATCATTTGAAGCGCTCGATCTAAGCGTGATACGGCATATTAAAGAGAACCATATTCGGTTCTCTTTTTTTTAGATATAGGAATAAATGAAAATTAATCGCTACTAGTTAATTAGTTATGGTATATTTGTAATATATACATAGGGGAATTAACACCCGTTTGTTGGTAGGAGGGATAGCTTTGGAGGAAATGAATAAAGTCGTTGTTTTTCAAGTAGGAAACGAAGAGTATGCCATTCCAATCCAATTTGTTATGTCCATTGAAAAAGTTGAAGGAATTACGCCGATCCCTCATCTTCCTAATTACGTTAATGGGATTGCGAAAGTTCGGAATGAGCTTATACCTGTAATTGATTTTGAACAAATCCTTTATCATCGGCCAACTAATGTAGAGGAATCAACGAAAATGATTGTACTACAAACTTCTGACCTTCATTTAGCGATTGTTGTGAAGGAAGCAAAGGAAATTATCGATATCCCTTCTGAGTATATAAAGCAACTAGGTCTTATTGCTTACAAAAAGACGACTTATTTTTCTGGAGTAGCTAATTTGAACTCACGTGTCATTACTATTATCGCTCCATCAAAATTAATTCAGTCGCTTGATGGCATACGCGAAATTCAAGAATTTATGAAGTCACAGAAAGAATCGGTTTAATCATGTTTTTTCTTATTCACAGAGGGTAGTTATGATCCTCTGTGTTTTTATTTCTGTATGGGTGCTTCTAGATAATGCAAAATTGTTCTCGGTTAGAGACATATAGTAAAATAAGGAGAGTATGAAGCCAAGGATGTGTCGTCATGAAACGAATGTATCCAAAAAACGGACGAGTCATTTTGCATGTTGATATGAATAGTTTCTATGCTTCTGTTGAGATGGCCTATGATCCATCCTTAAAAGGTAAGCCATTGGCAATAGCAGGAAATCCTGAGGAAAGAAGAGGGATCATTGTGACATGCAGCTACGAGGCGAGAAACTTCGGAGTAAAAACAACGATGCCTTTATGGGAAGCCAAAAAGCTATGTCCTCAGCTTTTAGTTAGAAAGCCGAATTTTGACCGATATCGTGCGGCTTCGATAGGGATGTTTGAAATTATGAATCAATATTCTTCTCTTGTTGAGCCAGTCTCAATTGATGAAGGTTATGTTGATATATCAGAGAGCTATGAGTATGGAACTCCCCTTGAAATTGCCGAAACCATCCAAAAGCAAATCATGCAACAGCTTGATTTACCTTGTAGCATCGGAATTGCTCCTAACAAATTTTTAGCAAAAATGGCCTCAGATATGAAGAAACCAATGGGGATAACCGTTTTAAGAAAAAGGGATGTTCCAGTAATTCTTTGGCCATTAAATGTTGAAAAAATGCATGGAGTAGGGAATAAAACGGGTGAAAAATTGCGGAGTATTCAGATCAATACGATTGGTGAACTAGCAAAAGCGAATGAAGCCCAGCTAAAAGGTATGCTTGGAATTAATGGGCCTCGTTTGAAGAATCGAGCGAATGGCATCGATAATCGGCCAGTAGACCCTGAAGCAGCTGCTGAATTTAAGAGTATTGGAAATTCGACGACATTGCCAAGAGATGTTGCTAACCAACAGGAACTTATTAAAGTTTTAGAGAAGCTTGCAGAAAAAGTAGCGGTTCGTTTGAAAAGGAAAAAGGTGCTTGCTACCTCATTAAGTATTATGATCCGCTATAAGGACCGGAAAACAATTACGAGAAGCCAGAAACTTCCGAACCCGATTCAGAAGGAAGACGAAATAATGGTATTTGCGAAGCAATTATTATTAAAGCATTGGAATGGTGATGCTGTAAGATTACTAGGCATAACTGGGACAGATTTAGTGGATGAGAATCAAGCGGTAAAACAGCTTGATATTTTTAGCTATGAGGAAGATGCCAAGAAAGAGCCGCTCTTTCAAACGCTATCAACGCTCCGAGATAAATATGGAGCACATATTATTGAACATGCTGGGGATTTACCTTCAATAAAAAAGCAACAGCAATCCATTGGTACAGAAACAAGCTTTAATAAAGATTTTCTTCGTGATTTTTCCAATCGAAAGTCAAATAGAGAAAAATAATAGCAACTTTTCTCATTTTAAACTTTTTCATTTGCTATAATATTTGTAACTTGTTAAAGTATATACGATTTAACATCTGATAGAAGGGACGTTAACAATGTCAAAATCACAATTTGGAGTTATTGGTCTGGCAGTTATGGGCAAAAATCTTGCCATGAATATAGAAAGCAGAGGTTATTCTGTTTCTGTTTTCAATCGTTCTCCAGAAAAAACGAACGAAATGTTGAAGGAAGCTAGTGGAAAAAACATTATTGGTACATATTCTCTTGAGGAGTTTGTAGACTCTTTAGAAAAACCACGAAAAATAATGCTCATGGTTAAAGCTGGTGCTCCAACAGACGGAATCATCGAGCAATTAAAACCATTGCTTGATAAAGGTGATATTTTAATTGATGGTGGAAATACGTTATTTACTGATACACAGCGCCGTAATAAAGAACTAAGTGAATTAGGGTTTCACTTTATTGGCACAGGCGTTTCTGGTGGAGAAGAAGGTGCATTGCTTGGGCCATCCTTAATGCCAGGTGGGCAAAAGGAAGCTTATGAGCTTATTGCTCCTATTTTTAAAGATATATCTGCAAAAGTGAATGGTGAACCTTGTACGACCTATATCGGTCCGGATGGGGCAGGTCATTATGTGAAAATGGTCCATAACGGAATTGAATATGGTGACATGCAGTTAATCGCAGAAGCCTATTTTATTCTCAAAAATGTCCTTGGTCTTCAAGCCGATGAACTAAACAACGTTTTTTCTGATTGGAATCAAGGGGAGCTTGACAGCTATTTAATAGAAATTACTGCTAATATCTTTACGAAAATCGATGAGGAAACAGGAAAACCATTAGTCGACCTCATTCTTGATACGGCAGGACAAAAAGGTACAGGTAAATGGACAAGCCAAAGTGCACTTGATTTAGGCGTGCCACTACCTTTAATTACAGAGTCTGTTTTTGCTCGTTTCATTTCTGCCATGAAGGAAGAACGCGTTTATGCAAGTGGGCAGCTAAATGGTCCAGAAAAACTGCCATTTATGGGTGACAAGGAAGCCTTTATCGAATCTGTTCGTAAAGCGCTATACATGAGTAAAATTTGTTCGTATGCCCAAGGCTTTGCTCAAATGAGAGCAGCATCTGAAGAATATGGCTGGGATTTACGTTATGGGGATATCGCAATGATTTTCCGTGGTGGCTGTATTATTCGTGCACAATTCTTACAGAAAATTAAAGAAGCTTACGACCGTGATGCCGGCTTGAAGAACTTACTTCTAGATCCATACTTTAAAGAGATTGTTGAGAGCTATCAAGCAGCCCTTCGTGAAACGATTTGTTTAGCTGTGCAAAATGGAATTCCTGTTCCATCGTTCTCTGCAGCATTATCTTATTATGACAGCTATAGAACGGCATCTTTACCAGCTAATTTAATTCAAGCACAACGTGATTATTTTGGTGCACACACGTATCAACGAACTGATAAAGAAGGCGTATTCCATACGAACTGGATGGAGTAATATAGAAAATGCAGCGTTCATCATCTTGGTGAACGCTGCATTTTTGGATTGTTTAGGAAGCTATAGATTCGCCACTTGTGGATAACTTTTTTAAAAAGTGTGTCTACGTTCAGCTTCAGCGCCTACCCCCTCGAGGTCACAAGCCAATCCTCTCAGAAAGGTAAAGAACACCTTTCCAAGAGGCTCGTCTTGTGCTTGTCGGGGGTGAGCAAGGCGCTTGCGCATTTGTTTTAGTTATGATGTGCCTTAATATATCCGACCTTTTCAACAATTTCTTGTCCTTGAGGCCCCTGCATCCATTCAAGGAAAGGCTTAATGGTAGGGTTTGGATTGTCTTTCAATGTAATGGCATAAAGATTGGCGGTAAATGGATATTTTTCGCTCGCGATATTGTCAGAAGTTGGTTCAATTCCATCGATAGCTAAAAATTTTATATTTGAGTTGTCATTCATTCCTGTTGCAAAGAAACGGAAGGAAAATCCGATAGCATTGTCATAGTTCCGATAATCAGCTACCTGTTCAAGTATTCCACCCATCCCAGCAGGAACCTCTTCTTTTAACGGCTCCATAATCGGAGTGTCACCCATGATTTTCTCAAGCAGTGTTTGAC
>JAEWIG010000429.1 GCA_023387295.1 Bacillota bacterium
AGCTTTACAAAATGTATATTGATGGACATTGGGTAGGGGATGATTGTGAGGAATTCATTAACGTAACGAACCCTGCAACACAGGAAATTGTCGGTGTTATTCCAAAAGGGGGAACGAGCGAAGCAAAGCTGGCTGTGGATGCTGCCTATACTGCATTTAAAATCTGGTCAAAGAAAACAGCTGAGGAACGTAGTCGACTCCTTATGAAGTGGTTCCAGCTTATCGATGAGAACAAAGAAGAAATAGGCAGAATCATGACACTTGAGCAAGGAAAACCGTTGAAAGAAGCAATCGGTGAAGTAGCTTATGCAAACAGTTTTATTTCTTGGTATGCAGAAGAGGGTAAGCGTGTTTATGGAGAAACCATTCCAGCTAGTCATCCGAATAAGCGAATTCTTGTCCGTAAAGAACCAGTTGGCGTTATTGCAGCCATTACACCATGGAACTTTCCAGCAGCCATGATTACTCGGAAAGTTGCACCAGCCCTCGCTGCGGGATGCACAGCTGTTGTAAAGCCTGCACAGCAAACACCATTAACTGCCTTAAAGCTTGCGGAGTATGCTGAAAAGGCAGGAATTCCTAAAGGAGTATTAAATGTCGTAACTGGAAAGTCATCGGAAATTGGTGATGCATGGTTAACGGACTCTAGAGTCAGGAAAATTACTTTTACTGGTTCAACTGAGATCGGAAAACTGCTGATGAAGGGTGCAGCAGAAAATGTGAAGAAAATTTCTCTGGAGCTTGGTGGGAATGCACCATTTATTGTGATGGATGATGCGAATTTAGAAAAGGCTGCAAAAGGATTGATCGGTTCGAAATTCCGTAATGCCGGGCAAACATGCATCTGTACTAACCGTATCTATGTACATGAAGCGGTCTTAGAGGAGTTTGTGGAAATCTTTACTAAAGAGCTTAGTCAATTAAAGGTTGGTAATGGGCTTGAAGAAGGAACGGATATTGGACCATTAATTGATCAGGCAGCAATTGATAAAGTAAAAGAGTTGCTTGATGATGCTGTAGCCAATGGCGGGAAAATCGTTTATCAAGGTGATAAACCAGAAACAGTTGATGGCCATTACTACAATCCTACGATTATTACAAATATCGACGAAAATATGCTTTGTGTAAATGAAGAAATTTTTGGCCCGCTTGCCCCAATCGCTACTTTTAAAACAGAGGAAGAAGTCATTGAACGAGCAAATGCAACGAATTACGGACTTGCTGCCTATGTGTTTACAGAAAATTTAAGTCGCGCTTTTCATATAAGCGAAGAGCTTGAATATGGCATTGTTGGTGTGAATGATGGATTACCATCTACAGCACAAGCTCCATTTGGCGGTTATAAAGAAAGTGGTCTTGGAAGAGAAGGCGGCCATCATGGAATAGAAGAATATTTGGAAGTAAAATATATTTCGATTGCCTTAAATGATTAAAAGATAGATTGCCGAATTCGGAAATAAAATGCAGATTTCGAGAATAAAACGTACATTTCGAAAATAAAACGTGATTTTCGAGAATATATCACAGAAATTGAGAATAATATGATTAATGCGCTTTGAACGAACGTGTTCAAAGCGCATTTTTTGTTGTTATTTGAGTATGACCGAGATTTTACAGTATGTAAAAGTTCTACTGATTGAAATTTTACATTATGCACTGTTGAATGAATTATGCAAATTGGTATATATAAATTTATCTTTCTAAGAAAATAAAGATAAAATACTGATAATTACGAACATTAAAAATTGGCACGAAATTTGCAACGGATATTAGGAAACATTTATTTCACGGAGAAAGAGGGATGATAATGGCAAAAAAGAAAACACCTTCATTAGGGGTAGCTCTAATTCCAATTGTTGCAATGGTCGGGTTTTTATTTACAGGGATTTTTATGTTCGAATCGGATCCGCATATTCCGCTAATGTTAAGTGCAACAGTTGCCACGATTGTGGCTGTATATTTAGGATATTCATGGCGCGAGCTTGAAAAGGGAGTTATTAAGGCAGTATCACTTGCATTGCAAGCTCTGCTCATTTTAATGATTATAGGTACAATTATTGGGACTTGGTTAGCAGGTGGGATTGTTCCAACCATGATTTTCTATGGACTTGAAATATTACCACCAGGAGTTTTCCTGCCAGCCGCAGCATTAATTTGTAGTGTTGTTGCCATTGCTTCTGGAAATGCTTGGACAGCAGCTGGTACGATTGGGATTGCTGTTATGGGCGTTGGTATCGGATTAGGGGTAAATCCTGCCATGGTAGCAGGAGCGATTATATCTGGTTGTTATTTTGGAGATAAGATCTCTCCGCTTTCTGAAACGACGAATATGTCACCAGGAATTACGGGAGTCGACCTTTTTGACCATATAAAGCATATGCTTTATACAACGATTCCTGCTTTAGTTATATCGGTCATTATCTTTTTCTTCTTAGGTCTTACATTTAAGGATACAGGTGCAGGAACCGATGAAATAGCAGCTCTTCAGCAAAACTTGAGTGATATTTTTGTTATTAGTCCATGGCTTTTACTTGTTCCAGTTGTTGTACTTGGAATGATTGCGATGAAAACACCAGCGATTCCAGGTCTTTTCATCGGTTCTATCTTAGGCGGAATTGTTGCTGTTACTGTGCAAGGGTTTTCGATAGGTGATATTTTGGGGATTATGGTATATGGCTTTGAGATGGAAACAGGGAACGTCGTTCTTGACAACTTGTTAAATAATGGTGGAACAGAAGCGATGATGTATACGGTTTCTCTCGTTATGATTGCCATGAGTTTTGGCGGAATATTAGAAACAACAGGGATATTGCAAACCATTGTTAATGCATTATTAAATCTTGCGAAATCAACTGGAAGCTTAATTACAACAACAGTAGCAACTTGCATAACTGCAAACGTAGTTGCTTGTGATCAGTATATGTCTATCCTTCTTCCGGGAAGAATGTATTTAACCGCTTATCGAAAGCGCGGACTCCATCCGAAGAACTTATCACGGACACTTGAGGATGCAGGTACAATGACATCTCCGTTAGTACCGTGGAATACATGTGGGGCATTTATGACAGCGACTCTCGGAGTATCAACCTTTGCTTATGCTCCTTACGCATTTTTGTGCATTATTAGTCCACTTATGGCGATCATTTATGCATATACCGGCTTTACAATTGAGAAACTTCCACAGGAAGAAATTGATCGTATCGAGGCAGAAGAAAACATGTTGAATCATCCGTATGATACGGTAGAGCAAACTTCATAAGATTAATAGATGCATTTTGAATCTCGTATTCAAAATGCATCTTTTTTTGCTGAAAATTTTATGACAAAAAACGACGTAATTTGACAATAAAATTGAATCTCGATAAAATGAATGATAGTCAGTCATTTTTCTATATGAAACTAAATCATCGTTGGATCTATTGAACAAGCCTCGATTTACAGTGTAATCACTAGCGCAGTGAAATAGAGACGACGACATTCGCCCGAAAGATTGTGAACAGATACACATTGTTATTTTTAACAAGAAAGGATTTAGATAATGGACAAAAGAGAGAAAATCATCCATGCCGCGGTGGAGGTTTTTAAAGAAAAAGGAATTGAAAAAACGAAGATTGCCGATATTGTGAAACTGGCGGGTATTGCACAAGGAACGTATTATTTATACTTTCCCTCAAAATTAGCCGTTATGCCTGCTATTGCAGAGGTGATGGTCGAGAAGACGATCGCTGCTGTGAAAAATGAAGTTCAGGAGGAAGCTCCATTTTCTATAAGACTATCTCAGGTAGTTGATGCTATTTTTAAGATTAATAGAGATTATCGGGATGTTTTGGCGCTTATTTATGCCGGCTTGGCATCTTCTGAGCATATTAAAGAGTGGGAAAGTGTGTACGAGCCTTTTTATTCGTGGCTTACTGAATTTTTTCATGAAGCAAGGGCATCAGGGAAAATACGCGAGTCTATTCATGTAGAGCGTATTTCAAAATTATTCATTGGTCTTGTCGAATCGGCTGCTGAACAAATTTACTTATATGACTATCGACAGGATGAGCAGGCTGCTGTTCAAAAAGCGGAGGTTTTAGACTTTTTAAAGCATGGACTTGGAATTCGAGAATAAATCGTGAATTTCGATAATATATCTCTAAATTCGGTAATAAAACAAGGATTTCGAGAATAAAATTCAAACTTCGAGAATATATCACGAAATACAAAAAATATACGGAAATTCATCATTTTACGAAACAAATTTTGCTTTACAGCTAACATCAGGAGGATTTTCACAGTGAATAAGGCTTGGTTTTATGTATTTTTAACATGTTTTTTTGAATTAGTATGGGTTTATGGTTTTAATAAAGCAACGACATGGTGGCATTGGGTAATCATTATCGGGATTATTCTTATCGACTTTTATTTTCTACCAAAAGCTTGTGAGACCTTACCGACAGGAACGGTATATGCAGTCTTTGCCGCAGTTGGAACGGTTGGAACAGTATTAATGGATGTATTCTTATTTGGAGGAAGTTTCAGTGCTGGTAAGTTTTTCTTTGTCGCTCTTTTAGTCATTGGAGTTATCGGGTTAAATATCGCTGATAACCATGGTGAAAAAAAAGCAGCAAAGGAGGTTATGTAATATGGGTTGGTTATTTGTCTTCTTAGCCGCTGCATGTGAAATAACTGGTACGATTGGACTTAAATTGTATAGCCAACAAAAAACGCTAAGGAATGGTCTACTTTATTTAGGTGGTTTTGGAGCGTCATTTGTTTTTTTATATCAATCGTTTAACTTCTTGCAGGTAAGTGTCTCTTATGCGGTTTGGATTGGGATTGGAACGGCCGGTGCTGTCCTCATTAATATGATTCTCTTCGGTGAATCGAAAAGTTTGGGGCGGATTTTAAGTGTGCTCATAATCGTGATTGGAGTCGTTGGTTTAAAGGCGTTATCTTATTAAGAAGTTTGAATCAAAAGGATAGTATAGGATGTAAATACCAGCCCATTCTCCTTTTCATATAACACTAGTTTTTGTTATGATAAAAAGTAGTTTTTTAATAGGAGGAGAATTATGGTTTCGTTGTTGGAGTTTTTTACATCACCTGAAAACCTAATTGACATTGGTATTACAGTCGGTATTTTCCTGTTGTTCTTATTCTTTAGGAAAATCTTTACGAAATATATATTTGCGTTGCTATTAAAAATTGGTAAAAAAGTACCTACTGATTTGTTTGCGCAATTTCTTCTTGCTTATGAAAAACCGATGCAATGGCTATTTATTGTTATCGGCATTTATGTGTCAGCACAGTACTTTCCATATTTTAATGAAAAAAACCCATTTTTCTTAGATGTGATTCGTTCGTCTATCATTATTATTATAAGCTGTGGCTTGTATAATTTTTCTTCCACAACTTCACAGCTTTTTGCGAAACTAAATGACAAATATAATATTGAAATTGATGAGATTCTGATTCCCATTTTATCAAAATTATTGAGATTTATTATTGTTATGTTAACCATAGGTATTGTCGCAGCGGAATTCGGTTTTGATGTAAATGGATTTGTTGCCGGGTTAGGCTTAGGTGGATTTGCGATTGCTTTCGCGGCCAAGGATGCAATTGGTAATTTATTTGGCGGATTTGTTATTATTACAGAAAAGCCTTTTTCAATTGGTGATTGGATTCAAACACCAAGTGTAGAAGGAACAGTAGAAGAAATCACGTTCCGCAGCACGAGAATCCGAACTTTTGAACAAGCCATTGTGACGATGCCGAATGCAACATTAGCGAACGAAGCTATTATGAACTGGAGCAAAATGGGGAAAAGACAAATTAAGTTTAACTTAAAAGTGACTCATGATACTCCAAAGGAAAAATTGAAATCTGTTGTTGATCAAATTGAAAGTCTGATAAAAAATCATCCGGAAATTCATCCAGAGACGATTCACGTTACGTTTAATCAGTATTTGGATAATGGTCTAGAAATCTTCTTATATTTCTTTACGAAGACAACAGATTGGGGAAAATACCTCAAGATTAGGGAAGAAATTAATTTTGAAATCTTGAATATCCTTGAAAAAGAAGGCGTCATTGTCGCATTGCCAAGTAGTAAATTAATTTTAGATGCAGAGTCTGACGAAAAAAAGATGTCTTTAGAAAAGCGCGAGAAAGCTTAATATTTGATAAAAGGGATGCCTCCTAGATTTTAGCTAGGAGGCATCTCTTTATGTGTGCCCGGCATGGGTGATAACTTGGTGGTGAAAGTCCACTACAGGCTTGGCAGTAGGAACTGTTAGCGAAAGACAAGGGTGTCCACCGCGAGGTGGAATCTGAAGGAAGTCGGACGCAAA
>JAEWIG010000122.1 GCA_023387295.1 Bacillota bacterium
CGCCTCAATTCGGTGTTTTTCTACTTGAGCAAACAAACATTAACATTGCGATGACTGTTTCTACGATTCTTCGAAGTTCAAGTGCATTATTATTTTTCTTCATGTTCTTGTTTATGAAAAAACAACGTCTTTTATCACAGGGAACAGGGAGTATATAAGTATAATTCAGAGGGGGTGGCATCATGTCGCCTCTTTTTTTGTTATTCAGAAAAATAATATTTACAGAAAAAACAAAATATATATTGAGTTATATAATAACACTAGTGTAAAATTACACTAATGATGAAATTTATTATTGTGGAAATTTGAGGTGATAATGAATGAGTTCCCCTTCTATGGAAGAAAGAAGGAAAATATTTCGAAGTGAAATGTTACTTCTTAAAAACGATGAATACATATCTGAAGAACATTTCTATAAAACGATGGTTGCACATAATAAATATTATAAAGATATGGAAGTTAAGCAACTCAATGAAAAAGTAGAGGCAAGTCAACAGGAAACTTTAAAGCAGCAAACTCCAAAAATAAAAAATATCGTGAAAAGAAAGCTAACGCCCGAACAAATAAGGGAAAGGAATATTTCTTGGCTCTTAAATATTGGTGTGATCTTTTTGCTTATCGGGGGATTATTTGTTGCGACTAGTAATTGGGACACTATGTCTAATCTGATGAAAAGTGCTTCAATTGCTTTTGTCTCTGTTTTATTTTATGGAATGGCTTACATTGCAAATAAAATTTTGAAAATCATGCGAACTTCTTTTGCTTTTATTGTACTTGGTAGTTTATTTCTTCCAATCTTTGTGCTTTCAATCGGCTGGTTTGAATTGTTAGGTCCTTACTTCTCTTTTTATGGAGAGGGTCGGTTTCTCCTTGGTGCGGTCGGAAGCGTTCTACTTATTCCGATATACGGATTATTAGCAAATAGGCAACAATCAAGGCTATTTGTTTGGTTTTCATATGTAGCACTTTCCGCCTTTGTTAGTTATGTGCTCACTGCAATGAGGTTTGAGCAGGATGGCTTTTACTTAGGTATGATGTTGTATAATGCTTTACTTGTCATTTGTTTTCATCGGTTTAAAAATCACGAGGGTTTGCAATTATTTACGAAGGAACTTGTCTATTTCGTTCAAGTAAATCTTGTATTATCTACACTATTTATGCTTATTTTCTTTAACAGTCCAATTTTCTACAGCTTTAATATTTTTCTTACAGCAGCGATATATTTATCGATGGTCTATGTGACAGGACGGAAGGAGTTTCATTTTGTCTTTACCTTAATGATTGTCTATGCTGCTTATCAGCTCATTGAGCATTCTAGCCTTGAACTATTTGGGCCTGTTTTCTATGCATTAGTAGGGGCTGGATTTTTAGCCATTCCAAAAATTATGGATAAAGAGTATCATTGGGAAAAGATTTTTCGCTTTACAAGTGCCGCCATATCTAGTCTTGCTTTCTTATATATTTCTGTGGAAGGCATTTTGTTAAGGATGAATGACCCTTCTTTCGTACTTGTTAGTGCATACGTAATAATGGCTATACAGTTTATGTATTTAACTAGAGTGATGAACAATTTGTTATTTTCCTATTTAAGCTCAATATTTCTTGCTACTGCTTTATTTGAAGTAGTTAGTATTCTTAATGAGGTCTATAAGTTTAATCCTATAATGCTTCCGATATTCATGATTGGTTTTATCCTCTTCGTAACTAGTGGGTATTTGCTTAAACATCCATTTTTACAAGTAATTAATAAAAGTTCGAGAGATGTAAGTTTTGTCATTATGTTTTTTTCTTTACTGTTAAATACTTTTTTACTGTATTGGTTAGAATCAGGTTTGATGCTATTGTTACTTAGCTTTACCTTTTTATTAGCGAGAAGGGTGGAGGCGAGAGGAATTTATGTGATAGCTCTTCCATGGGCCATCCCCATTTCTTTCGGGCTTGCTTTTACCACTTTTGGTGAAGAAATGCGGAACAGCTTTAATTATTATGAAATAAATCTTGGGTTTGCCATGAATGTGCTGTTAGGCAGTGTCTCGCTTTTTCTCTTAAACTATTTATGGAAAATAATGAAAGAAAATAAACTTAAGAGAAATACTTATTTTATTGCCCAGGGCTTTTATTCTATCGCGATTATCGGAGCAATCTTACTCCCGATAAATGAAATATGGATGCGCCCGCTCGTAATATTTGTAGGTGTAGGGTTGTATTTATCATTATTCTTTGTTACTAAATATAGATGGTTGCCATATATCATTTCTACTGTCTTGTTAATTGGCTATTTTTCATTATTAAATGCACTTCATTTGAAGCGTATTGGACCAGAAATATTTTTATGGATACAGCTTCCTCTAGGCGCCATAGTCTTGCTTGGTATTTCGTATTATCTTTACAAAAAACAAATGCTGCAGATTGCAAAGGGGTTCGCCTGGGTCGCTCATCTATATTTACCGTTTGCTTTATTACTTACACTAGTAAACTATTGGGATAAATCGATTGTAAGTTTTATTTTGGCCGGGCTTGTATATTGGTTTAGCTCAAGGATGGTTGAAAAGGAATGGAATATAAGGCTTTTTCTATATGGGGCATTTACCGTTTTGTACATTGTTATAACTTTAGGGATCGAAAGCCTTTATAGTAGAAATTACACAGATTATGCGTTTTTACTAACAAGTATTTTGATTAGTATCTTTTGGTTTACAACTAACAACAGAGATAAGCGGAGAACCATATTTTTTCTCATTCCTTTTTCAATCATCGGGATACTTGCATTCATTAGTAGCTATCCATTTGAAATGATAGATTACATGACTATGCTGTTCTATGTCGTAGGATTAATTGCATTCCTATCCATCATAAAATTAGATGTATTTGTCGGCATTCCATTAATTCTCTTATTTGTTGGGACTGGTTGGTTTCTAATGATAGGGGGAATCAACAGTGCAAATAAACCGTTTATAGCTGGGCTATTTGGAGTTGTTCTTATGATATGGGGGCAATTGTTTTATAAGAAATTAATGATAAAAGCAGGAAAGTTAATAAAATTAGATAGTTTTTCACTTGTAGCTTTATTGTTTTTCGTCATGATGTTTGCCTTGCAGACAGAAGCATTATGGACACAAGTGTTACCAGGTATATTAATTAGCTTATTGTTTTATTTGCAGCGAAAGCGAATTCCTCATGAATATTCCTGGATAGTAATTATTTTGGCAGGCATTCAATTACTACAGCCTTATTATACAGTTTTGTGGGAATTTAATATTCCACAACTCATCTATTCAGAATTGAACGTTTTGCCATTAGTTGGGGTAATGATTTTTATT
>JAEWIG010000178.1 GCA_023387295.1 Bacillota bacterium
GCGTATCCCATATAGTCCACAGAAATCAGTCGCTCCGATTCGAATATTTAATATTAACTCCTCAAATTGATCAACAATCTTTTTTATTGCCACTAATTCATCAATTCTTGTTTCTTTTTCAATCACACGTTTTGTCTCTAGAATTGGCAATGCATATAGTGAAATTCCAGCATCATTCAAGCTCCGAATTTCTTGTAAGATTCGTTCACCTGGTTCTGGTGAGAATTTCGGGATAACAATCCCAGTTAGTATATCGAAACCTTTTTGAATCCGTTCCTTTAGACGCATTAACTGATCATAGTCTCTGATTCGGATGAAAATCAATGGCAGATCATCCTCTAGCAGCAACCCTTTTTCGATGTCAGAAGATAATTGTTCTAGCTCTTGCACAAGAAGTGTTTCAGCTAGTTCTACTTCCTCATCTCCAATCGCATCTTCTAAACAAATAACCATTGATGTTAAACCAGAATGCTTCTTTGAAAGCAAATCCTGATGAATATTGGGTCTAGTTGCAGGCATATACAGGGTAGCTCCAAGTGCATAGGCTAATAGTTCTTTTCGTGAATTTTTTGTAAATATACTAGGTTTTTTATAAAAAATATGCTCGGTTTCTAAATTAGTAAGGTCAGAAAATAATCTCATCAGTCATTCCTCAATTCTTTTATATCTAAAAAAGGTAAAATAAAAGGGAGACGGACAATTGTCTGTTCCCTTCAAGTATATTTATTAGTATTCTTATTGATTAGCTTCTGCTTTCTTCTTATTTCTAAAATGAATAACGAATGTAGCTGCAAAAGTTAAAACTAACAGGATGAAGAAATATTCATGTTTAATATGAATATCAACAACACCTAGTAGCATTTTTCCTGCGATGATTAAAATTAACACATAAGCAGATGTTTCTAGCTCTGGTACACGGTCAATTAGCTTTAAAAACACACCCGCAATACCCCTCATCATCAGAACTCCAAGCATTCCACCAAGTAGAAGTACCCATATTTCCTGACTCACACCAAATGCTGCTAAAACACTGTCAACGGAAAAAGCGATATCCATTAACTCTACTGCAATAACGGTTCCCCAAAACGTTCCGAAAAGTCGAATGAGTAAACCTCTTTGGTTTATACCCTCTAACTCTTCTTCATCTGCACCTGCATCCGTCGCTCTCTTCTTATCGATAAAATACTTTATAGAAAGCCAAGCAAGATAGCCTGCTCCTAGTACTTTTACCCACCATAGTTCAATTAAGAAAACACCAATTCCAATGGCAATGAAACGGAAAGCGTAAGCACCTAGTAAACCGTAGAATAGTGCCTTTTTGCGCTGCTTTTCTGGTAAATGCTTGACCATTACTGCTAATACGAGAGCATTATCTGCTGATAAAAGTCCCTCTAAAATAACTAGGGTTCCTATTAACCCCCAACTTACTGGATCTGATAAAACTTGTACCCACATATCCCAATTAAAAAACTGGGAATAGGTATGTAAAATACCTTCAATAATCGTCATTCGTGCATGTTCCTCCCGGATATCATTTGTTGTTTTTTTATTGTATCTATCTATTATTGCGAGATACATAATTATTTACGCATTTATTCAAAAAAGGTTTCAAAAAACATATAAAAATATTTTAATCTATTAACTCATCCATTTTGGTGGGGTGTTTTTATCCCAATAGATAGAACCAAGATCATGGTGGGTTTGAAATTTATCATGATAGGTGTGGTAATGAAAATTAAACCAATATCCCTGCTGCGGCGGATGATCTCTTCTCACATGAAAGCGAATCACGTCCTCCTTCGTTTTCACATTTGTGATGTGAAATATTTTTTCAGAATGACCTGAACCTGGATTTTCTGATACTGATAAATTATTTAATTCCTCTTCTGGAAACTGTACGGAAACAATTTTTACCGCCTTCTCAATTTCCGGTAAGATAATATTTGAAAATTCATCTTCAATTGCAGGCTTAATTTTTTGACCAAATTTAGCATATGATTGAGCTTCTGCCTCTATTAATACCTTTTTAATAAAATCTTCTTTATCCCTATAACCATTTTCTTCAGATATAACAGCAGTTTCAATACTGCTCTTCTCATCCTCTACTATATCCTTCTTCGGTGATTTGACAGCATTAGAATGGTCGAATAGAAAAGCTTGTGAAGGTGTAACTAATCCAAAGGTAAGAATGGTTATGAGGATGACGAATGATTTTCGAAGAAATTTCGGCATACCATCACCCTTCCTATTAATTAAATATAGCTTCTTTTAAAATCCCACTGGATTTGATTTGCTCAACCGCCCTTTTTAGCTTCTCTTCAGAATGAACGATTGCAATTCTAACAAAACCTTCGCCCCATTTTCCAAATGCACTACCAGGAGTGACAACAACGTTTGCACGATTTATTAATTCGATCGCAAACTCTTTTGATGTATAAGCCTTAGGTACTTCAGCCCAGATAAACATTGTAGCTTTCGGTGAACTAATATTCCATCCAATTTCCTTTAAACCATTCACAAGTGCATCACGTCGATTTTTATAAACAGTCCTCAACTCGTTTAAAAAATCAGTTTCAACTGTCAACGCTTTAGCTGCTGCCGCTTGTATTGGTAAAAACACACCATAATCGGTATTGGATTTAAAATTCGCTAGCATAGAAATAAGTTCTTCGTTTCCAGCAGCATAAGCAATTCTACACCCAGCCATATTAAAGCTTTTTGACAATGAGTTCATTTCAATCCCAACATCCATTGCGCCTTCTATCGACAAAAAGCTGATTGGCTTTTCTTCATAATAAAGTTCTGAGTAGGCAAAATCATGCAAAATGACAATATGATGTTTTTTAGCAAAAGCAATAGCTTCTTTAAAAAAATCTTCATGTGCCAACGCAGGTATGGGATTACCAGGAAAATTCAATATCATTAACTTTGCTTTTTCAGCAATATGCTGAGGTATTTCTGAGAAATCAGGCAAAAATTGATTTTCTTTTTTTAATGGCATTGGGTAAATTTTCGCCCCTGACATATTCACACCAGTTTCATATGCCGTGTAACCAGGATCCGGAACAAGAACATAATCTTCTGGATTACAAAGGATCATTGGAAAATGAACCAATCCGTCTTGAGAACCCATAAGTAACAATACTTCAGAGTTTGCTTTTAGTTCCACTTCATAATTTCGCTTATAAAAAGTAGAAACAGCTAAGTGAAATTCATCTGTCCCCTTTAATGAATAGCCATACATTTCAGGTTTCTTTGAAAGCTCCGCAAGCAGTTCCGTTACAAAAACAGGAGGGGGGAGGTCAGGGCTTCCAACGCTTAAATCCAGCATCT
>JAEWIG010000182.1 GCA_023387295.1 Bacillota bacterium
TCTTAACGCTATAGACCCCGGATGGTGAATTTCTTCGCGCAAATAATCAGCATAAACAATATGTAATTGGGCAGGAAATCGATTTTTTTCCAGTGTCTCTCGAAGAAAGAAAATTTAATTTTATTCATTATCTACAAACCTTTAGGGGAAAAAGTGTATTAGCTGCTGCATTACTATGCATATTTATATTTGCAACAATATTTCCTTTTTTTGGTGATGATAAAGTATATGCCTATATGTCGATTGATGTAAATCCAAGTATTGAATTAGGAGTTAATGAAAAGTTCCAAGTCATTGAAATGATTCCATATAATGATGAAGGAAAGGAGATCATTGCAAGCATTCCTAAATGGAAAAAGAAAAATATCCATGAATTAACAAGCGTAATTATTCATGAGATGAAGGAAAAAGGATATATCAAAAATAATCCTGCAGTATTGCTTGCTACCGTATCCAATAAAGAAAACGAGTTAGAAAAAAACATTAGTTGGAAAAAAGAAATGTCTGCAATACAGAACATAGTGAGTAATGAGAATCTAAAGTTAAAAGTGATTGAAGGCTCAAAAGAAGAACGAGAAAAAGCTAAGGAAAAGGGGCTCACTACTGGGAGTTATAAAGAAAACCAGCTAGTAAAAGAGACTAAATCAACTTCTCCATTTAAAGAGAATTCAGATCCTAAAGAGACTTCAGTAAATGGTAATAATAATGAAAAGCAAACTACTACGGACAATGCTAACAAAACCGAGTCTTTAAAGCAAAGTGAACAAGATTTTGAAAAACAAGAAAATAAAAACGAAAATAAGGATAAACCAGTTCCACCAGGGCAAGAAAAGAAAAAAGAAAATATCGAAATGAATCATACTTCTAAATGGGAACATCAGTCTGATAAGAAGGACAAACAAAATAATAAAAAAGATAAAGATAAAAATAAAGACAAGAATAATGATAAAAATAAAGATAGAAAAAAAGATGATGACGACGAAGACGAAGACGATGATAAAGATGATGATGATGGTGATAGAAAACAAAAAAATAAGGATCGGTATGAAAAAGAACATCATCAAAAACAAAAAGACAATAACAATAAAAATGACAGAGATTAAAAGTCCGGAGATTAAATTCCGGACTTTATTTTTTGGGGATTAGCTTTTTCCTCCGCCAATCTGCGCTTGTGCTTGCTGTACAAGTCTTTTTGTAATCTCTCCGCCTACGGAGCCGTTTGCACGGGAAACCGTATCAGATCCTAGAGTCACACCAAATTCTTGCGCAATTTCATATTTAACCTGATCTAAATATTGTTGAATACCGGGAACTAGTAGTTTATTGCTGCTATTTGCCACCTTTTTTCAACTCCTATAATAATTTAGGACGGAAGTTACTCCTCCTGTATTGGTAGTATGATTAAAAATGCTCCATTCATGAGTGGAAATTTTTTAATTTCCTAGAATAACTTTTCCCCATTATCAAAAAATATACTTTCAATTAGCTTTGTTTTTCATTATGATAGATAGATGAAAAGAATGAAGGGGTTTGTAATTATGTGGAAAAAGATAAGAGTCTGGCTGAATAGACTATCTCCTGCTCAGGTAATATCAGGCTATTATCTATTGGCCGTAACAGTCTCAGTTCTATTACTAAGGATTCCAGCGGTTCATCAGCCTGGTGTAAAAGTTTCGTTTATAGATACGGTTTTTACAGCGGTAAGTGCAGTAAGCGTGACAGGGCTGACGGTTGTAAATATTTCAGAAACTTACAGCACCTTTGGTTATTTTGTGATAATGTTTATTCTCCAATTCGGTGGCATTGGGATTATGGCACTGGGTACTTTTTTTTGGTTGATTTTAGGGAGAAAAATTGGTTTGCGTAGCCGTCGTTTAATAATGGCGGACCATAATCAATATGCCTTATCGGGTCTTGTTAATCTAATTCGAGAGATTATCAAAATTATTTTAGTAATTGAATTACTTGGTGCAATTATTTTAGGTTTTCACTTTCTGAGGTACTACCCAACTTGGGAGGAGGCATTTCTCCAAGGTTTATTTGCATCCGTTAGTGCAACAACAAATGGGGGAATGGATATAACGGGTGGTTCGCTTGTTCCGTATAGTGGTGATTATTTTGTCCAGCTCATTACGGTTATTTTAATCGTTCTAGGTGCAATAGGATTCCCAGTATTAATCGAAGCGAAACAATATTTATTTAATAAAAAGGATGAATTAGGTTTAGCGTTTAAATTTTCTTTATTTGCAAAATTAACTACACTTACATACGCTGTTCTTCTAGTTATTGGAACGTTAGCCATTTTAATATTGGAATTTCAGCATTATTTTAAAGGAATGTCTTGGCATGAAAGCTTTTTCTATGCTTTATTTCAATCGGCAAGTACGAGAAGTGCGGGACTTACGACAATGGATGTTAGCGAATTCTCAATGCCAACATTACTTGTATTAAGCATTTTGATGTTCATTGGTGCCTCTCCGAGTTCAGTGGGTGGAGGGATTCGAACGACAACTTTTGCCTTAAATATATTATTCATTTTTCATTTTGCAAAAGGAATGCGTCATATTAAAATTTTTAATCGTGAAATACATCAAGATGATATCCTAAAATCGCTTGCGATTACAATATTGGCTAGTTTGATGTGTATCTTGTCTGTTGTCATATTGTGCTTTACGGAGAAACAGCACGCTCTGATCGAAATTATTTTTGAGGTTTGCTCCGCATTCGGTACAACCGGGATGTCGATGGGGATTACTCCAGATTTAAGCTTTGTTGGAAAATGCATTATCATGATTTTAATGTTTATTGGTAGAATTGGCTTAACTACTTTCCTTTTTATTATTGGAGGAAAAGAGAAGAAGGCAAATTATCACTATCCGAAAGAACGAATTATAATTGGTTAAATAATAGGGGCTGTCCGAAAACGAAGAGCCTGGCACCTTCGACATATTTATATAGATGCGAATTCGCTAATACGCATCTATATAACGTGTTGTAAGGAGAGAGCCAGGCACTTATCGGACAGCCCCTATTTAATCTGTTCCTCGACTAACATCATGTTCTGGGTGCATAAATGGACTCGCTTGGGGACGTTTCTTTCTTTCCAAAAGGTCTTTGTTTTCAGCTGTATTCCAGCCAATATCATTAGTTGGATGAACCCATTCTTCACCTGCCATAATAGCGGGATCAACATCTTCGCTCCAATTTTCAAGTGGTGAGTTTTCAGACGTATATATGCTGTCTCCGATCATTACACCATGTGAGTTTTTAAAGGTAGGCTCCATTCTAATTCCAGTTCCCTTAAAGCTTGGTGCTTCAATTTGATGTGGAAGCGTTTCGTCTATACCGATCATTTGTCCAGTTTTCTTCTTTTCGTTTATCATCAAATCCCCCCTTTTTTTATTTTTTAGCATTTGTAATGTGAAATGAAATATGAACATTTTCTAATTGAAAAAAGTAGAAAATTAATTGGTGAATGAAAAGCGATGTAAAGCGAAAAATAGGCATATAAGAATTTGATAAATTGGAGGAGACTATTATGGTAAAAAGAAAAGTACAATTTAACGCTGCAGAAAAATATTCAAAAACACCGAAGAAAAACCTTCAAGAAGCAGAATTTTCAACAGAATTTAGTCAGGGTGAAGACCCGATGAAAGGGGCAAATCGTAACTCCGCAAAAGGAAGAAAGGGCAGAGCTTAAGAAAAATTATGGAGTTGTAGCTAGACTAAAATAGAGAAAGAGAACCGTCGTCTGCATGCGCCCCAAATTTTAGATAGTATGTCTAAAATTTGGGGTGCAGTTCGTTTCCGATTCTCTTTTTACACTGATTTATTTTTAAATAGACGATGAAGAAAAAATCATTGGCTTCTCATTTTCAGGGTCGAAGTAGATGAGAAGTGTTGTTTCTTTTTTCTCCAATTGACCATTCATAAAATAATGATCAATGTCAAAAGAAAGTTTTTCAATGAGTGTGTGCTTATAAAGCTCTTTTTCATTTAACTGTAGTTCGACAAATTCAGAACCTAACTGAGCTGGGTTTTGTAAAATAGTTTGATAAATAGATGAACGCTCGGATTTATCTAAGCTAGAATTCCACCATGGTTTTCTTGGTTTGTATCTTTGTCTTGATAGATAGTCATATTTCATTAATCCTTTAATAATATCCAGGTCAGCTATCTTGATGGATTGTAAAAATTCGTATAGACGTTTAAATAAATCCTCTAATTGATGACCAATTCTTGACCACCCTTTTTCCTCCCAATAGGTACCGAAGTTTTGAAAGAAGTCGAAAGAAGATGGGAAGGAGTTAGTAACAAGGTATTCTATCGTGAAATCCATCCGATGAGCGTTCCAATATTTCTCTAAGACATCCTCAACCTGCTTAATTTTAATAATATCATCGAAAGACAGGACACTATTAGCGAGCATTTCGTATGGAGCATTGTCCATATACACATATTTATGCTGAGCTGCGTTTATCCGTAACCCTGTTCCTCTTAGCAGCTTAAGAAAACCAAGCTGAAGCTCCTCTGGTCTCATCGCGAACACATCGTTAAATGTTTTTCTGAATGAATGATAATCCTCTTCTGGTAAACCAGCGATTAAGTCGAGATGCTGATCAATTTTCCCGCCTTCTTTCACCATCATGACAGTTCGAGATAGCTTTTCGAAATTCTGCTTTCTCATTACAAGCTCATTTGTGTAATCATTCGTCGATTGAACGCCGATTTCAAAGCGGAATAACCCAGGTGGTGCTTCTTTGTTTAGAAACTCAATGACTTCTGGACGCATAATGTCAGCTGTAATTTCAAATTGAAACACAGTACCAGGCAAATGCTCATCAATGAGGAATTGGAACATTTCCATCGCATAGCTACGGCTTATGTTAAAGGTCCGATCGACAAATTTAATGGTCTTTGCACCATGATTCATTAAATAACGAATGTCATCTTTAATTTTCTCTCTATCAAAGTAACGAACACCCACTTCAATAGAAGAAAGGCAGAATTGACATGTGAAAGGGCAACCACGGCTTGTTTCAATATAAGTTACCCGTTTTGAAAGATGGGGAAGATCCTCTTCAAATCTGAAAGGTGATGGTAGCTCTCTTAAATCTAGCTTATTTCGCTGAGGATTAATTTTTATTTTCCCTTCATGACGATAGGCAATGCCATGCACATTCTCAAGCTGAAGATCTCCAGATAGCTCTACAAGCAATTGTTTAAAGGTTTCTTCACCTTCACCGATGACAATATAATCAAATTCATGAACAGATTCCATCCAATCTATCACATCATAGGTAACTTCAGGACCGCCTACGATAATTTGGATAGTCGGATCAATTTTCTTAATCATTTTCACAACTTTAATTGTTTCTTCTATATTCCATATGTAACAACTAAAGCCTATAACGGTTGGTTTCTTTTGAATAAGATCCGTAACGATATTCATCACTGGGTCTTTAATTGTATATTCGGCAAGATCAATATCAAATTCAGGACGAGCAAAGGCCTTTAAATAGCGTATAGCAATATTCGTATGAATGTATTTCGCATTAAGTGTTGAACAAACAATCTTCATTAATAGTGCCCCTTTAAGAGTAATCAACATTCCATAAGCGTATTTGGCCCAGAATTTAATCGTTTTATGTAGAAAATAACCCTTTATCTTCTGAGGCATCCGCAACTAGTAATTATAGCTTATTATGGACAAAATTGATAGACAAGAACCGCCCGTAGCAAGTTAAATCTTCTCTTCGAAAGATTTGTTTAAAAGTTTTGGAAAAAATGCACCGTATGAAGTCGAATTTGTAGTAAGATTTAGAATAAAGTGTGAAGTCTATTTTGTTCACGATTAGTCATTATTAATTAATTTTTTTAGGAAGAGAGATGACACGATGAGGGTAAGTCTTTTTGCGACATGTATTGTGGACATGTTCCAGTCGAATGTTGGAAAGGCAACTGTCGAGGTATTAGAGCGACTTGGGTGTGAGATTGATTTCCCTGAATCGCAAGTGTGCTGCGGGCAGCCTGCCTATAACAGTGGATATGTGAAAGAATCAAAGGAAGCAATGAAAAGAATGATTAATACGTTTCAGCATGCAGAATACGTTGTTTCACCATCAGGATCTTGTGCCTATATGTTTCATGAATATCCAAGTATTTTTAAGGGAGACCCTGTTTGGGAACCGAAAGCGAGAGCATTAGCGGAAAAAACGTATGAGTTAACACAGTTTATTGTTGATGTTTTAAAGATTGAAGATGTAGGGGCACGATTAGAAGGAAGGGCAACCTTTCATACTTCTTGCCATATGACAAGATTATTAGGTGTGAAAGAGGCGCCAATGACTCTATTAAAAAATGTACAAGGTTTAACGATTACAGAGTTACCTGGAAAGCATAATTGCTGTGGATTTGGCGGAACATTCTCTGTGAAAATGGCGCAAATATCGGAACAAATGGTTGATGAGAAGATACACCATATAGAGCAGACAGAGGCAGAATATTTAATTGGTGCAGATGGTGGCTGTCTAATGAATATTGGTGGCAGAATTGAACGCAAAGGAAAACCAATTAAGGTTATGCATATTGCAGAGGTTTTAAATAGTCGATAAAACTTCCTAATCTATGATATGGATGGAAAAGGGTGAGAGATAAGAATGTCGATGAAAATTGGAAATGATGCTTTTAATGAGCGTGTAAACGATGGCATCAATAATGCCTTTATGAGAGGCGCAGTTGCTGGTGTTCAAGATAATCTTCGTCAAAGAAAGTTAGATGCTGCAGATGAACTCGGAAACTGGGAAGAATGGCGTTCCTTAGGTGAAGAAATTCGCCAACATGTATTAGATAACTTGGATTATTATTTATATCAATTAAGTGAAAGTGTGGCAAATCGTGGGGGACATGTTTTCTTCGCAAAAACTGCTGAGGAAGCAAGTCAATATATTCAAGATGTTATAAAAGAAAAGAATGGACAGAAAGTTGTTAAATCAAAATCAATGGTGACAGAGGAAATTAACTTAAATGCTGTTCTTGAAAGTGCCGGATGTGAAGTGATTGAGACCGATTTAGGTGAGTACATTCTTCAACTAAATGATAATGAGCCACCTTCGCATATTATTGGTCCTGCCATGCACAAAAATAGACAGCAGGTTAAGGATGTTTTCACAAAAAAGATTAACTATCAAAAGTCAGATAGTCCAGAAGAATTGGCATGGCATGCACGTGAAACGTTGAGAAATGAATATTTAACTGCCGATGTCGGGATTACGGGCTGTAATTTTGCTGTTGCTGAAACAGGATCGATTTGTTTAGTTACGAATGAAGGAAATGCAGACCTTGTAATGGCGCTACCAAAAACCCAAATAACGGTAATGGGGATGGAGAGAATTGTCCCAACCTTTGAGGAATTGGATGTGCTTGTTAGTTTACTATCGAGAAGTGCGGTTGGACAAAAGCTACCTAGTTATGTAACCGTTCTAACAGGTCCAAGAGACGAAGGAGATGTAGATGGGCCTGAAGACTTCCATTTAGTCATTGTTGATAATGGTAGGTCTGCTATTCTTGGTGGAGAGTTTCGCTCCATCCTTCAATGTATCCGTTGTGCGGCATGTGTGAATGTTTGTCCTGTGTACCGCCATGTGGGGGGACATTCCTATGGCTCCATTTATTCAGGGCCAATTGGGGCAGTATTGTCTCCACTTTTAGGCGGATATGACGATTATAAGGAGCTTCCATATGCTTCAACATTATGTGGAGCTTGTACAGAGGCATGTCCCGTGAAAATTCCATTACACGAACTATTATTAAAGCATCGGCAAGTAATCGTAGAAAAAGAAGGGAAGGCACCAATTTCTGAAAAGTTGGCCATGAAGGCTTTTGGGCTCGGTGCAGCTTCTTCATCACTTTACAAAATAGGCTCGAAAATTGCGCCAACAGCAATGAATCCATTTACGATCGGTGATAAAATCTCGAAAGGTCCAGGCCCATTAAAAGCATGGACAGAAATTCGCGAATTTCCTGCACCTCATAAAGAACGGTTTCGTGATTGGTTCAAAAATCGTCCTGAAGGAGGGGAGTAGGAATGAAAGGAAATATCCAAAATCGAAACGAATTTTTAAGTCATATTGCCAATCAACTAGGTAGGAATAAAACTAATTCGGAAATAGATAAGCCAAGGTGGAGCTTTCAGCCACAGGATGAAGTGCTGAAAGAAGCTAGTTTAGATGCTTTATTAGAAGTTCTTCAGAAACAATGCACGAGCATCCACACTGATTTTGTCGTTACGAAGAAAAGTGAACTTGTAGAGACAGTGCGAAATGCGGTCATGAAGTATGGTGGTGGTCCTGTTGTCGCGTGGAGGGATTCTCGTTTTGAGGAATTCGGACTTTCTCCACTTTTTCATCAAATTTGGAGTGAAGAAAAGGTTGAATTTCATGAATGGGATTTTAGAATGGAAGATGAAAATATTAAATTGGCTGAAAGAGCAAATGTGGGGATCACCATTAGTGATATTACATTAGCAGAATCAGGGACAGCTGTTCTTCTTAGTAGCAAGGATCGTGGTAGGACCGTTAGCTTTTTGCCTGTTTCCTCTCTTATTATCATTCCGAAAAGTACGATCGTGCCGAGATTGACTCAAGCAGCAAGAATAATAAGGGAAAAGGTGAAAAAAGGGGAGCATTTAGCTTCTTGCATCAATTTCATTACTGGTCCAAGTAACTCTGCAGATATTGAATCGAAGCTTGTTGTTGGTGTGCATGGGCCCGTACGCGCTGCTTATATCGTGGTAGAGGATTTATAGAAGCAAGATTGCGAAATTATTTATTTAAGGCTTGATAAATATTTAATAATTTATCAAGCTTTTGACTTATTTCAATTGTGTTATTACTTTGCAAGCCTTCATTCAGCCCTATTTCAACCATTTTCTCTCTTAAGGATTGAATACTAACTAAAAGCGACTGTTTCGACTCTATCGTATAAGGAAAGAAAGACATTTTTTCCTCCTGATGAAACATTATTTAATATATTTCCAATACTAACAGGTATTCCCTATTAGTAAAGTGTTTTTTATCACCGAATGCAGGAGGATTTTGTATGTTAACATACATTTTGCTAGACTAATCACCATTTTAATGGCCGGAATAGTCTAGCAAATTTTTTGAATGAGCTCGATAGAATTATGTTTCGGTGAATTAACAAGAGAAGAAACTTCGTATGTTTCCATATAGTCAGAGCTAAGTGGTGTTAATAAAGTATCAAGAAATTCAGTTTTCGTTATAGCTGGATTTAGCCATTTTTCTTCATCACTTTTTTTAAGAATGGCAGGCATTCGGTCATGTATATCTTTTACAAGGTCGTTGGGCTCTGTTGTGATGACAGAACAAGTATAGACAGATTCCCCTTCAGGAGATTTCCAATGCTCCCAAATACCAGCCATCGCAAACAGCTCACCAGATTTTAACTTTATTCGCATCGGGGTTTTTGTTTTATCCTCATGACGTTTCCATTCATAGAAGCTATCAGCAATGATTACGCATCTCCGCTTCATATAGGCATGACGAAAACTGGGCTTTTCAGTTAATGTCTCTGCTCTAGCGTTAATCATTTTGTAGCCAATTTTTTTATCTTTTGCCCAAGGAGGAATTAATCCCCACTTCAAAAAGCCTAAACGATTTTTCTTCCCATCATTAATAACAGCTAATACAGATTGAGAGGGAGCGGCATTGTAATTAGGGGTATATTGTTCTTCGTGAATAGCTGCCTCAATGTCAAAACGACTAATAATTTCTGTGAATGTAGCTGTAAGCGTAAAACGACCGCACATCGAACCACCTCAAACCGTTTTTATTTTTCATTCCATCCAACTCTATCATAGCATTTACGCTTGTTTTGATCATTTATGAATGACAACAGGAGTACCAATGGGAACTTTTGCTGATAAATCTAAAACATCATGATTGTACATTCTAATACAACCATGAGAAACATTCTTGCCAATTGAGGCAGGATTATTCGTTCCATGTATCCCGTAATGAGGCTTAGATAGTCCCATCCAAAGTACCCCAAATGGCCCACCAGGATTACTTTGTTTATTGATAATCTTATAGGTTCCTGTAGGTGTAGGTGTTAACATTTTTCCTACTGCTATCGGATAAGTTTTTAAAAGTTTTCTACCATCAAAAAGTTTTAATTGATGCTTTGAAGTAGATACATTAATCCATTTTGCCATAAACCTCAACTCCATTTTTGAATAGTGTATGTAGAGTCAGAGGTTTTTGATAGTTAATATACCATTTCAACAAACAAGGGACTTATTGAATAATGGTTTAATTGTAATAATACTCCAATAATTAGCAGTATTGGAGCTGATTTTTATGGATAGGGTTAAATTTATTTACAAAAATGTTCTGAATGATTATTGGAATAGAAAAGCATGTCTGAAACGGTGACACACTCAAAATTGTTTTTAGTCAAAAAATCTAAAATAGGATCCAGGGCATTAACGGTTTTGGTCCGATCGCCGCCAGAATCATGAAGTAAAACGATATCTCCTGGTTTTGCAGATGAAATGACATGTTTAGAAATTTTATTAGCATTAGTCCCATTCCAATCTTTCGGGTCCTGATGCCATGACCACATAACCACTAGATAATTATTTTTAACCGCAGTATTAATAATTAAATCATTGTAAAATCCACCTACTGGACGAAAAAGGGTGGGTTTAATGTTTGTAATACTCTTTATACTTTCAGCTGTTTTGTCTAATTCAGTTACCAATTTTTTTGAATTCATTTTATTGCCCCGAGTATGATTGTAAGTATGATTTGCCACTTCATGTCCTTCTTTTACTATTCTTTTTATTACATCTGGATGTTCATCGACTTTTTTTCCAATTACGAAAAAAGTAGCTTTTGCATTGTATTTAGCTAAAATATCGAGTATTTGTGGAGTATAGACAGGATGAGGTCCATCATCAAAAGTAATTGCAATCATTTTTTTATTTGTTTTGATTTCCCAAATGGCGTGGCCGGTTTTTTCATATTCTTCCCGGCTACGAGTGTTAGCTTCTGTAGGGATGCTAGTTAATAAAAGCGTAGTGATGAGGAAAAAAATAATGAATAAGTATCTCTGCAATTTAGTTCTCCCCTTGTTTCATTTATAAGCTTTAGCATATGCCATTTTTTTAGAACTATTATTAAATTTATTTACTCTATGAAAGAAAATATATGGTCGAGAAAACGATCTAAATAGGGGGTTTACTAGAAAAATGAAATTTCTGTTTGAAACGGATGCGATAAACAGACTGATTATATTAGTGCCGATGAATACGTCACAATATATAACAATATAATTAAAGTGGATAATAAAGCAATGAAGGGGATGTTCTGATGGATTATATAAAACTTGGAAATACAGGATTAGATGTATCAAGGATTTGTCTTGGAGGCATGAGCTTTGGCATTCCAAATCGAGGACTTCATCAATGGGTACTTGAGGAAGAGCGGAGTAGGCCAATTATTAAAAGAGCCCTTGAGCTAGGAATTAATTTTTTTGATACAGCGAATGTGTACCAAGGTGGAACAAGCGAGGAGATCATGGGTAGGACTCTAAAAGATTATGCAAATCGTGATGAAATTGTCATAGCCACAAAGGTGTATTCCCGTATGCACGAAGGTCCAAATGGCGCAGGGCTATCACGAAAGGCAATCATGAGTGAGATTGATAAGAGCCTTAAGAGACTGGGAACTGATTTTGTCGACCTTTATCAAATCCACCGATGGGATTACCATACTCCCATTGAAGAAACGATGGAAGCATTGCATGATGTGGTGAAGGCGGGGAAGGCAAGATATATTGGTGCTTCTGTGATGTACGCATGGCAGTTTCTTAAAGCGAACAATGTCGCTGAGAAAAATGGGTGGATCCGGTTTGTATCGATGCAGAATCATTTAAATCTCATTTACCGAGAAGAGGAGAGAGAGATGTTGCCTCTTTGTATGGAAGAAAAAATTGGAGTTCTTCCATTTAGTCCACTTGCTTCAGGAAGATTGGCGCGTGACTGGTCGGAATCAACCTATCGTTCCGAAACTGATCAAGTTCAAAAAGCAAAATACGATGCGACTGCTGAGGCAGACAGATTGGTAGTGGAACGAGTTACAGATATCGCAAAAAAACACGGTGTACCTCGCGCTCAAATTGCGCTTGCTTGGTTATTACAAAAAGAGCCTGTAACAGCTCCAATTATTGGTGCTACGAAAATATCTCATCTTGAAGATGCAGTAGCTGCTATATCGATTAGATTAACATCTAAAGAAATTGCGTCTCTAGAAGAGCTATATGTCCCCCACCCAATATATGGGGTAAATATTGGCTTTAATTAATTACGGAACCACAACAGCTAAGATATTAATTTTTCTCCTTCCATACTCTAAATTTTTCAAGGTCGTTAGAGATTTGTTTTAGGATAAATCCAATTACGGCAGCATCATCGACAATACCTAAACCAGCAATGAAATCAGGAATTATGTCAATTGGAGTAACGAAGTAAAGAATACCTGCAATAATCGTTATGATGGAACGTTTAGAGACTTCTTTATATTCACCTTTAATCCAAGCCTTAAGCATTTTGAATAAAAGCTGAAGCTTATCCCAAACCTCACTTAAAGATCCTTTCTTCTTGTTAGCTTTTTTCATTGCACGATTTAATAAACCTTGAGTTTTATCTTTGTCTTCATAGTATTCGTATGCCTTTGATTCATACTTCTGATAACCATTTTCATAATTTTGATTATTCTCGGTCATAGTACCACCTAACCTTCAATTAGTCATTTTTTTATAAATATTTTAAGGGTATTAGTGAGTTTAAGCAAATAGTTAATTAGAAAGGACAGTTGCTCAAAGAATGTACTAAATGTGTAGTGTGTTTCCGAAAATAGAAAAACCCCTTCGAATCTAATTAAGGGGTCTCTCGAAAATCAATTCAAAATAGGCAGCTGAACCGTATCCCTTAGTTGAAGGCGCAAATATTTGGACAAATCTCCATCCATTAGACGCGTGTTTGTGAATAATATTTTGATAATCTTGTTTGGGTTTACTGTTCCAAGCTCCTAGTTCGACTTTAACAAATTTGTATTCGTACATTGATTTCACCTCTTGGAAATGTTTTCTAGTTTATATACGAATTGAGCGAAAAAAAGTTTCGAATGGCTCTTTTTACATATTTTGTTGTTTTGCCTACAAATTTTCCCCTTGATTTCCGCTGCGGGCACGCAGCGATCGCGGGGAGTGACGTGAGCCTCCTCGGCGCTTGCGCCTGTGGGGTCTCACGCTTCCCTCCATTCCCGCAGGATATTGAATAAGCTTCCTTGAATAAACACCGCACGAAGGAAATGCGGAAGCATTTACGAGGAGTCAAGTGCCCTTCGCTACAATCAACTCAGATAATTAAACAAAAATTGCACTAAAAGCAACAAATTTTACGATAAGAGCCTTCTGAGTAGAATCATAAGAATAATTTTGTTTCGTAGTTAACAAATACAAAACAGCATCCTTTTATTAGATGTTGTATTAAAAAAGATCTAATCCTCTATAATAAGGAAATCTTGTAAGTTATTTTCAATGTAGTCATTTATTTTAATAATAGTTAGTGGTGAAGTATTTTCAAATATGACATGAAGAGATTTGATGGAAGTATGAAGTTCTTTGTTTTGATTAAGGTCCTCACGTGTAATGGTAAAGTTATCTAAAGAATTAGGGAGATTATGTTTTTTTAGTTCTAGTTCAACTTTCTCAAGAAGTAAAAGCATGGATTCATCGCTAAAATACTTTATACCAGCTTTGAGTGCAGACCAACTTTTAGGCTGCGCCATAAAATAAGCATTCCACCAATAAAATTCGTTAATTGATTTACTTACATGATTGTGATAAACATAAAACATAAATAATGCTCTTTGACCTTCAGTTAGTTGCTGGTAAAATTGTTCTTTAATTCGAGAAGTACTAAAATTAGTTTCCTCCGAGACTTTGTTTTTATAAATCTTTATTATTGGTTCAAAACATTTTTGACTTAGGTCAGAACATTTCAGCAAATCAAATTTTTGCTTTTTTACCTTTATTAGCAAATTTAATCACGCTCCTAATTTAATAATACAATATTTGGTATTTTTTTATACGAATCTTTTTTCACAGTACGATTTATATTTAAAATTTTTTCTAATTTTAAAGAAACTGATCATCTGAGCATTTTATCTTTATTATTTAATGTGGTAAATAAATCAATGATATTCAATAGTAAGCCAATAACAATTCCAATTAAAATACCCTACACATTTTTGAATATTTAAGGATGTTGATTTCCGCTCTAATCAACAGGTTCAAAGATCAACATTGTTCATTTACAGAGCCTTTATTAAAGGATTATATCTTCTTTTGTCGAATTCTCCATTTAGTAAGGAGTGAGTATTTTGAAAAAGGTTTTGTTCTTTGAAGGTGTAGAAAAGCTTGAGTTCATTAATACATTAGAGAACCAACTTAAGATTAAAAACAGGCTGTTAGGATTAATAATTTCAAATGATAATAGAAAAACAAGAAAGTTAGAGAGTAGTAAAAAGGCATTTAAATATGAACAACAGATAATAATCCTGCAAAATATGTTGAATATTTGTATGAATATTAAATCGAGGGAAGATATAAGGAGACTCAATAATATGATTGGACAGTATAATTCATTAGAATAATAACACGATATACCTACATTTCATAAAGTCCTATACCCTTCGTTTATGTCCTACGTTCACCAAATCGAAGTCCTTTATAAAAAGAAAAACCGCTAAACCCTTGATTTAAAAAGGTTTAGCGGTTTTCCTTTTGCTACGTCCCAGATAGGAATCGAACCTACGACCTACAGCTTAGGAGGCTGTCGCTCTATCCTACTGAGCTACTGGGACATGATACAATTTCAATAACATCAGTTATTATAAACCTATTTTTTAAGTAGAGTCAATCATTTCAAGTTATGAAAAAAAGACGCAAATGGTGCGCCCGAATTTGTGCGAAATTCCAGGTGTAAAATTAAAGTTTATTGAAGGAGTTTTCTCCGATAAAAATCAAAAATCGCACGTGCTTTAATATTTAGGCCTTTCAGTTTAGCAGCCTTGAGTTCAATCAGGGGCTGTGTTAATGAAGTAATGAAATTGCTAGACAATACTAAAGTTAGCACGAGCGAGATACCACCAAGCATTAGAAAATGGACGGGTTCACTGAATTAATTTGGTATATCACTAACTCTGAAAACCTGCACAAAAAATCCATGAAGCAAATACACATAGAGTGTGTTTTTTCCGAGACTTGTAAAAAAGTATTGGCCTCTTGGTACGAAAGAGAAAAAACAGAAGACCATGATAAAGCTTAATAGGTAAAATCCTAATCTTGTAAAAACAGCAGAAAGCGAATAAACGTCTAATTCAGAATATGGCTTAGAGCCCAGCAACCATTCATAATTAATGTTTAGATTGAGATAAAAACTGATAAACACGATTGAGCAAATTAAAAAAGCAGTAACTTTTACTTTTGGCTTTAATATTAAATAAAAGTGTTCCTTCCTCATATAATAGCCAAGTAAAAAAAACGGTAAAAACACGAAGGTTCTTGATAAGCTTAAGTAATTGTTTATCCAGTCAACATATCCTACGAATAATCCTATTAACAAAGCAATCGTAATGGAAATGCCCGCTGTATACTTCGCAAATAGTCTAAGAAGTAAATTCCAGAAAAACAGACTTAGTAGAAACCATAATGCCCAATTCGGATCGAACGGATCGACTTTCAATGCATCTTTCTGATGTAAAAAGTAATAGAATATGGAGTAGATTAATTGAAATAGCATATAGGGCATGATAAGCTTCTTAGTAATTTTTCCAATATACCCCTTCTTAGAGAAGCCTTTAGCAAAATAACCGGAAATGACTATAAATGCCGGCATATGAAATGTATAAATGACTTTATATAATGATGAAATTTGCTCATGATCCTCGATAAAAGATCGCAGCAAATGTCCAAATACAACAAGGAATATCAAAATAAATTTAGCGTTATCAAAGTAAAAATCACGTTTGTTCATATGAAATTCCTCCTTAATTAGGCCCTCCTTTACAATGTATTATCCTTTTTCACCCTATCATAAACAGCTGTGTTATACTGCTGTAAACGAGAGGAAGGAAATCGAAATATTGGATACATATAAATTTTTTAGGTTTGTTATAGTACAATTTCCATTCTGTTCTAGTCAGAATTAGTACACAAAAAATCTGTTATAACACAAGTTTGAACCTGTTACATAATCAAGAATGCGTTTTCAAGCCTTTATAATCAATCTTTTGTGCATTTCTACAAATCTGTTTCATATAATAAGTAGAGATGTTGACTTTTGTCACAGCGAAACATGAATCATTCACATACAATAACAATAGGGGCTTTATTAAATAAAAATGAAATATTCCATTAGTTTGAAAATGGGAGGGAGAATATGTCTATTTTACCGAAGAAGAATGAACTTGGATTTTTCGAAATTAGACTCGAATCAATTGGTGGGTTAGGTGCTAACTTAGCGGGAAAAATGTTAGCGGAGGCTGGTGTTCTTGGACTCGGATTAAACGGGTCCAACTTTTCTTCCTATGGGTCAGAAAAGAAAGGTTCACCTGTAAAGAGCTTTATCCGTTTTTGTGATAGCGATGTGGAAATTAGGGCACACAGTCCAATTGAACAGCCACATGTAGTTGGTGTATTTCATGAGGCGTTATATAAAACAGTTGATGTTGTCAGTGGATTAACTCCTGATGGGATTTTATTAGTTAATACGGTAAGAGATTTTGATGAAATCAAAGCAGACTTGAAATTAGAATACGGTACTTTAGCTACAGTCGATGCGCTGCAAATTGCTGTTGAAGAAAAAACAAAGGTAAACACAGCTATGTTAGGTGCTTTATTCCGTGTGTGTGATTTTCTTGATCCAGAAGCTATGAAGGATGTTATTCGAAAAACCTTTGAGAAAAAATATCCTCACTTAGTAGAGCCGAATATTCGTACCTTTGAGCGTGGCTTTAATGAAGTAGAATTTAAAATCTATGAAACACCTAATGATGCAGAAGGTAAAGCCTTCTCAAGACCACTACCATTACTAGGTTATGAAACACAAGAAATCGGTGGCGTTATTACAGCTCAAGCAAATAGTATTTTGAAGGACTTAAGTGGATCAAGACAGGGCTTTCTACCAAAATATGTGCAAGCTGAGTGCATAAATTGTGCCGCATGTGATACGGTTTGTCCTGACTACTGTTTCGTATGGGAAGCAGGAGAAGACAAAAAGGGACGTAAGCAAATGTTCCTGAAGGGAATCGACTATCAATACTGTAAAGGATGCTTAAAGTGTGTTGAAGCATGCCCAACAACGGCGTTAACAGAATTGCGCGAAACGATTGGCTATGCTGACTCCAATCGGGTAAAGCATAACTTTCCTTATGTAATGGGAGGGGTTTTATAATGGCAATGGTAGAGCAACAATTAAACAAAGCTAATATCGCTGAGCAATTGACGACATTCGAAAGTGGAAACGAAATGGCTGCAATGGCAGCAGCACAAATCGATTATCATATAATGGGGTATTTTCCGATTACTCCTTCAACAGAAGTTGCCCAGTTTTTAGATCAAATGAAAGCACGTGGGGAGCACAATATTAAATTAATTCCTGCGGATGGCGAACACGGTTCGGCAGGTATATGCTATGGTGCCGCGGCTACTGGTGCACGGGTATTTAATGCCACAAGTGCAAATGGTCTAATGTATATGCTTGAACAGCTTCCGGTTCAGTCCGGAACGAGATTCCCGATGGTAATGAACTTAGTTACGCGTTCCATTAGTGGTCCTCTTGACATTCGTGGAGACCATTCAGATCTTTATTTTGCTTTAAATACTGGATGGGTAATTCTAACAGCAAGAACACCTCAGGCAGTTTATGACATGAATATTATGGCATTGAAAATTGCTGAGCATGCAAAAGTTCGCTTACCAGTCATGGTTGCCTATGATGGTTTCTTTACGTCTCACCAAAAACGTAAGGTAAACTATTTTAAAGATCGTAGGGTTGTTCAGAAGTTTGTGGGGGAATGTCCAACAGATTATAATTTCGCTCGTGATATTCGTAAACCGGTAACGATTGGCGCACATATGGATGGAAATGATTTAATGAATAACCATTACCAGCAGTCAGAAGCAATGTATGCTGCTGGAGAAATTTTCAAAGAAGTTGCGGCAGAATATGCAAAAATTTCTGGTCGCGAGTATCCAGTATTGGATTTATATAAGATGGAAGACGCTGAAGTAGCGTTATTCTTACTAAACTCTGCTGCAGAAACAGCGAAAGATGTAGTAGACAGTCTTCGTGCCAAAGGAATTAAGGCAGGAGTTATTAGTCCGAATATTATCCGTCCATTCCCAGCTAAAGAGATAAGTGAAGCATTGAAAAATGTGAAATCACTCTTAATTGGTGAAAGAGCAGATTCATACGGTGGTAACGGTCCGAATTTAACTCATGAAGTGAAATCAGCTTTACAGGATGATAAGGATAACAAGACGATTGTTCTTAGTCGTGTATTTGGATTAGGTGGTAAAGACTTCTATGCAGATGATGCTGAGTTCTTCTTTAACGAAGCTATTGCTGCGATGGATAGTGACAACGAAGTTAAGGCTTTTGATTACTATGGACATGTTCCTGGAGATAAAGAAAAAGCTTTAAAACCTGTTATTACACCACAGTATGGGGATGTATATAACTCTGGTCTGATTCATGTTGAAAAGGATCCAGCGACTAATAAGTTAAAAGTTAAAATTCCACCAATTCGTTCACTAACAACAAAGCCAAAACGACTGGCATCTGGTCATGGAGCTTGTCCAGGCTGTGGGATTTTCTCGGGTCTTGAATTGTTCTTTAAAGGAATTGAAGGGGATGTCGTTGTTTTATTCCAAACGGGCTGCGCATATGTAACGACAACTGCGTATCCTCATTCTTCACATAAGCAAACAACGATTCATAACTTATTCCAGAATGGTCCTGCAACATTGTCAGGAACGGTAGAAGCATTTATTGAATTAAAAGAACGTGGAGAAATCAATATTTCAGATAATGCCACCTTCGTTATGATAACAGGTGACGGTGGTATGGATATTGGTATGGGTTCTGCGATTGGTACGGCCCTAAGAAATCATAAATTAATTATGCTAGAGTATGATAACGAGGGTTATATGAATACGGGTTCACAATTGTCCTATTCTACACCTAAAGGACATATGACAAGCACAAGTAATGTTGGCCGAAAGCAACAAGGGAAAACGTTCCATCATAAGGACACAGCGCAAATTATGGCATCTACGAATATCCCTTATGTATTTACAGGAGCAGAAGCGTTTCCGCAGGATTTAATTAAAAAAGCCGCAAAAGCACAATGGTATGCTCAAAATGTAGGAACGGTTTATGGAAAGATTCTTATTACCTGTCCGTTAAACTGGAAATCAGAGGACCGTTATGGTGAAAAGATTATTCAGGCTGCGGTAAATACATGTTTCTTCCCTTTATATGAAGTTGAAGAAGGAATTACAACAATTACGTATAACCCAGAAGAGAAGAAAAAGAAAATTGAGCTTCCTGAATGGTTAAAATATATGGGTAAGACAAAGCATTTATTGAAAGAAGAAAACCGTGAAATGCTAGCAGAGTTAGAAAGTGAAATTGAGCACAGGTGGCAGAAGCTTCTAGCAAAGCATGAAAACCCATATTTATAAGCAATAGAACAAGACAAAAAGGCAAGGTACAACGTACTTTGCCTTTTTTATTACGCAAATAGAAATAATTTCCTTCAAAACTATTTAAGTTTACATTATAATTAGCACTATAATAGGAAATTGGTTTTATATCGATACATACTTTTTAGTTCTATTGAAGTAAATGCTAGTGCAATCTAAGGAGGATGGTCACGTGTTGAAAGGGGTAAAAAAGACACAAAGTAAGAGTGAAAGGAAAAATAACAAAAAAAATCAGGCAAAAAAGAAAAATAGCCTCAGTTTTATTAACAAGCTATCTAATATGAAATTTTGGAAACGCTTAAAGCTTGGTCAAAAATATGGAGTGGCATTATTTATTACTATTGGATTATTCACAGCTTCTACGATTATTACGTTTGTGCTTTTAGGGATTGCTAATGCAAAGATGGAGACGGTAGAGGATACTGGTGAAAAGGCAATTATGATGACAGAAGCATCCGCTATCTTTCACCATAAAGGCAGTGTTATTGGGAACTTTATTATTGAATCCAACCCTAAGTACTTAAAAATGTTTGATGAATTGACTGAGCGTTTTAATGAATTAAAAGAAGAAATTGCTCCGACGTTAACAACGGAAGAATCCAAAACTTTATTTTCACAAATAGATGAGAATGATAAAGAGATCGCGAAAATCTTTAAAGAAGTTATTGAACCTGAAGTTAAGCTCCATCATGTTAGAGAATATCGTTTAGGTAAATTACAAGTAGATACTCATATCGCAGAAACAGTCGGTAATTTAGATACATTATCAGAAATGATGAAAAGCGAGCAACAGAGTGCTGTTAAATCTGCAAAGGCTGAATTAATAACAACCTTAATCGTGCTAGGTGTATCCATTGTTATTTCAGCATTTTTAGGGATTGCAAGTATTCTTGTGATTGGCAGAATTATTTCCAATAAACTTGGACAAATCGTTTATGTATCCAACGAAATAGCCGCTGGCAATTTAAATGTAGAATCAATTGAATACACTGGAAATGATGAAATTGCCGAATTGAGCCGTGCTACGAACTCAATGAAGGAACGCCTTCAGGCGATGATTCAAGAAATATCAGCTGTATCAAGCTTTGTTACAGAAAGAAGTGGAGAATTAAATATTGCTGCTAATGAAGTGAAGGCAGCAAGCCAACAGGGCGCTTCTACGATGCAGGAATTGTCGAGTGGTGCTGAAGAACAAGCGAACTCAGCAAATAGCTTAGCGGAAATGATGGAAAATTATTTAGTACAAGTTGAACGTGCAACACAGAGTGGCGGAATAATTCAAAATGCCTCTGATGAAGTGTTGTCGTTGACGAAATCTGGAAATATGCTGATGAGAGAATCACAGGAGCAGATGTTAGTGATAAACGACATTATGAAAACATCTGTAAGCCGTGTGAATGGACTTGATGAGCAAACAAAGCAAATTTCTACCCTTGTACAAGTCATTCAAGATATTGCCAATCAAACGAATTTACTAGCGTTAAATGCAGCCATTGAGGCTGCGCGTGCTGGCGAGCATGGAAAAGGGTTCGCTGTCGTTGCTGATGAGGTGCGCAAGCTTGCAGAGCAAGTTTCACATTCAGTTGCTGACATTACAACTATCGTAAAAGGCATACAGACAGAATCAAATAATGTTGTTACATCCTTACAAACTGGGTACGCTCAAGTAGAAAAGGGTACAGAAAAAATCGAAACAACAGGAGATACATTCCAGAAAATATTTGAAGCTGTCAATTTAATGTCAAATAATATCATTGATATTTCAAAAAATCTCGAGCAAGTTGCTGATAGATCGGTATTAATGAATCAATCCATTGAAAATATTGCTTCTGTTTCTGAAGAATCAGCAGCAGGCATTGAGCAAACAAGTGCAGCGATGACACAAACGAATCATTCAATGGAAGAAATTTCAGAAAATGTTCAATCGTTAGCTGATCTGGCTGATCAATTAAATTCAATGATTGCGAAATTTAGATTATAAGGCAAAAAGGGTATCCAAGAAATGGGTACCCTTTTTTACTCGATTTTGCTAAAATGTTTAAAAATAATGTAATCAGTCTATTTTTTGAAGGGTTTTCCTTTTATTTGTAGAAATAAGTTATGGATGTATATTTGAACAGATTATGATTTCATAATAAGTGAAAAATCGACAATTATGTGACTTTTATCATAGTGATATCTAAATTTTCCTAATAGAATAAAAAATAAACTCATTACCTCTCAAGCTAATCTCAGCAGGGTCTTTCACTAGTTTTACAACTAGCTCCTAAGTGTTTTTTACAGAAATCATCATTGATTTTTTACTTCATCTAAGTCAATTTTGCTTGGCTTCATTTCATTTCTTTGCATAACAATCGTTTTTCAATACTCTACAGAATATTAAAATTTTATATTTTATTGGTAATACGCATGTGTTGCGAAACATATACCGTAATACATAGCTTTTTATAAAATAGCAAAAAAGAAAGCGTTTTCAAAGGCGGTGTTATTAGAATAAAACCTTCATGAAACTAAAGATATTCGGCATGAAAAAGCCGTCTGTTTTAACTGTATTTAGTTTTTCTTAATTAAAGGAGGGAATTTCATCTATGCACATTGTCGTCTGTGTGAAACAAGTACCTGATACCAAAATAATAAAAATTAATCCGAAAACAAACACACTCGACCGCCGGAGTGCTCCTGCCATCTTAAACCCTTATGACGCTCACGCCGTACAGGAAGCCGTTAAAATTAGAAAAATGGTTGGAGGTGCAACCATTTCCGTTTTATCGATGGGGCCACCACAAGCCACGGCAGTCATTAAAAAGAGCATTGAGATTGGAGCAGACAGAGGTTACTTAATATCAGATAGGGCATTTGCAGGTGCTGACACATTGGCAACGAGCTATGCATTATCGAAAGCACTAGAAAGAATTGAGAAAGAAGAACCAGTTGACCTTGTCATCTGTGGACTTCATGCAATTGACGGAGATACTGGCCAAGTAGGACCGGGGATTGCGAGAAGAATGGATATTCCTCCGGTTACGAATGTAATTGAAGTTTTAGAGTTTAATGAAAAAGAAAAAACAGTTCTAATTAAAAGAAAATTAGCAAATGGATATGAGCTTATTCAAGCACAATACCCGTGTCTATTGACAGTAGCTAAAGAAATTAACGAAATTGAATATTCTCCAATGCCAAATATGATTAAAGCAGCAAGATATGAGTCTATTATCTGGTCAGTAAATGACTTGGAAAATGTTGAAAAAACTCAATTAGGGTTAAAAGGTTCACCAACGATTGTTGGGAAAATGTTTACTCCTCCAAAGCCAGAAGGCGGTAAGAAGCTTGAAGGTAGTTCAGACGAACAAGTGAAGCAGCTACTTGAGCTGTTAAGCGATAAAAAGGAATTATTACTTGGTAATCGTTAAAGTACAATCTATACATAAGGAGGGGTCTGCATGATTGAAGAACATCGTGGAGTTTGGGTTTTCATTGAGCAAAATGATGGTGAAATTGAAGGTGTTTCTCTAGAGCTATTAGGAGCTGGGAGAAAGCTTGCTGATAAGCTGGAGGTTCCGCTTGCTGGAGTATTACTAGGTTATAATGTTAAAGCTTTATCCTCAGAGGTAATTGCCTACGGTGCAGATGAAGTCTATGTCATTGATAATCAAGTTATGAAGGATTACCGAACTGAATCATTTATGAAAGGTGTTATGTTACTAGCCGAAAAATATAAGCCGGAAATATTCCTCTATGGTGCAACACCGAATGGTAAGGACTTAGCCAGTGCTGTTGCAACGGATTTGGTTACGGGATTAACTGCAGACACAACGATGCTTGATGTCGATATAGAAAATAGACTACTTGAAGCAAGTCGCCCGGCTTTTGGCGGAAATATTATGGCAACGATTCTTTGTAAAAAGCATCGCCCACAAATGGCGACTGTCAGGCCGAAAGTAATGAAGGCGCTTGAGCGGGATGCAGGTAGAACTGGGAAAGTGTTCGAAGAAGAGCTATTAATAAAAGAAGAAGATATGCGTACAAAAGTGCTTAAAATTGTGAAGGATATCACAAAAACTGCCAATTTATCAGAGGCGCATGTTGTTGTTGCTGGCGGAAAAGGACTGGGTGATTTACAAAACTTTCAGCTTATTCATGAGTTAGCAGAAACAATTGGTGCAAGCGTTGGAGGCACAAGGGATGTTGTGGAGGCTGGATGGCTACCACATGAGCTTCAAATTGGTCAAACTGGGGAAACAATTACACCAAAAATTTATTTTGCGATTGGCATCTCAGGAGCTATTCAGCATGTAGTTGGGATGAAGAATTCCGAGTTTATCATCGCAATTAATAAAGATCCAAATGCAGCAATTTTTGATGTTGCAACATATGGTATTGTAG
>JAEWIG010000187.1 GCA_023387295.1 Bacillota bacterium
ACGATATACGATGCCATTATTTTAGGAACATTGTCGCTAATTTCCTTGTTGGCGGGTATGTATCTTCGTGTAAAATCATATTTCTTTGTTGGTATTGGCGTTTTATTATTAAATGTTCTGCTTCAAACAAGACCATTCTGGGGCAATCTACCTTGGTGGGCTTACTTACTTATTGCAGGTACTATTCTCATTGCAGTCGCAAGCTATAATGAATGGTATAAGCAAAAATCAGCAAAAGGAGAAAGTACGCTTATCTCCAAATGGAAAAATAAATTTATTAACAAAATGAAGGATTGGAAATAAAAAGACTAAGAATAAATATTTAATAGCACCTATTTATTGGATCTTTCCGATAAACAGGTGCTATTTTTTCTAATGCTGCTCAAATAACTATAAAAAATTAAAGAAAAAAGGGGGGAATAGTAGCAGTCAAATAGATATAATTTTCAGAATATTATTGACTTTTCATCGTTTTCCCTGTATCTTTGTGTTAAATATATGACACCAAATATCAGTATCGACAAATAAACGTTATATGTATTTTGGGGGTGATGATTTTGACTGGGGCAATTTTTAATGATCAATTTACAACGGAGGAGAAATATTCACATTTTATGAAGCGAATTGAAGCTGGAGAAAAAATCGAGGCAGATGATTGGATGCCTGAGGATTATCGAACAGCATTAATTAAATTAATTTCAATGCATGGAATTAGTGAAATTATGGGCGCTCTTCCTGAAAAAGAATGGGTGCCGAAAGCTCCAACATTAAAGCGTAAGCTAGGCATTATGGCAAAGGTTCAGGATGAAATGGGTCATGGGCAATTATTGCTTAGAGTTGCCGAGGATTTAATGAAGCCTTTAGGTAAAAACCGAGAAAATATTATGGAGGATTTATTTAGTGGGAAACTTAAATTCCATAATGTTTTCCATATGGAAGCACCGACATGGGGAGACGCTGGTCTTATTGGATGGCTTGTAGATGGAGCTGCCATCATTTCGCAAACAAATATGCTGGATGCATCATATGGTCCGTATGCACGCGCGCTCAAAAGAATATGTGCAGAAGAGGTGTTCCATGCTCAGCATGGTGAATCCATTATTATGGCATTAGCTGAAGGGACAAAGGAACAGCGAGACATGGTACAGGATGGGATAAATCGATGGTGGGAAGCTCTATTAATGTTCTTCGGTCCAGCAGATGCAAAAACGACAGGGACATCAAAGCAAGATACAACAATCAAATATCGAATTCGGACAAAAACAAATGAAGAGCTAAGACAAGACTTCTTCTCCAAATATATTCCCCGTGTATTATCACTCGGACTAACTATTCCTGACGACACACTTCATTTTAATACTGAGCAACAGATATGGATATATAAGCAACCTGATTGGAATCGGTTTAAGGAAATTATCAAAAATAACGGACCTAAATCGAAGGAGCGATTGGAGCTTCGCAAAACAACGTACGATGAAAATCAGTGGGTGCGTGATGCATTGAGTCTTGGTAGCTAATGTATTAGAAAGGAGGGAAGCCATTGAATAGTGAAGGCTTTTACCAGGAGTTTGAAATTTTTAGTAAAAGAACAGATACATCACCACTTCAATATCAATTTTCTTTACTTGCCCCCAATATTGAGCTTGCCCTAGTCATGGCACAGGAAAATTTTATGCGGAGAGAACCTGTTGCAGACATATGGGTAGTAAAACGATCCCATATTCGCAAACTGTCTCCGGAAGAAAAATACTCCCTCTTGCGCCTCGATAATAAGGATTACCGCAACACGAAAGGATACGGCTATTTAAGGAAAAAATGGAGGCATTATGAGCAAGAAATATTGGATGAGAAGGAAATCCTTTCGTGGGGAGGGAAAATGAAAAGTGAAAACAGCTGAAAATCAAAAGTTTGTAGAAGCTAATAAATCTATTATCATTGAGTTACTTTATCAGCTTGCAGATGATGATTTTATTCTCTCCTATAGAGGGTCTGAATGGCTTGGTCTTGCTCCTCATATTGAAGAGGATGTCGCTTTTTCATCGATTAGTCAAGATATGATGGGCCATGCCGCCATTTTTTTTCAGCTATTAGAGGAGCTTGGAGAAGGTGAAGTTGACAAACTAGCACATGCACGTCCAATAAAGGAGCGTAAAAATGCAATTTTACTAGAATTTGTGAATGGTTCAGGCCACTATTTGCATAAACCGAAATATGATTGGGCTTTTGCTGTAGTACGAAATTATTTCTACACTCAAGCAAAAAAACTTCGAATGGACTCGTTGAAAACCTCGTCATACAAACCGCTAGCTAATTTAGCTGTCAACGTTAATATGGAGCTTTATTATCATCTTCTTCACTGGAAGACGTGGTTTGTCCAATTAATGGATGCTAGTCCAGAAGCAAGAACAAGAATGGAAGCTGCTGTTTCAAGAGTATTGGATGATTTTGATGGAGTGTTAACTTTAGGTCCATTAGGAAACGAAATGGTGAAACTAGGCTTAATTGAAAGTGAAGGGGAATTAAAGAAAAAGTGGATACAAATAATGAACCCTGTCTTCGAATCGGTTCACTTGGTCATGCCTGAGAACTTTCAAATGAAGCATGGAAATGGTCGTATTGGTGAACATACCTCAGATTTGCAATCGGCAATAGCCGTTCTTGCTGAAGTTTATAATGTAGATCCCGCTGCCAGTTGGTAGCGAAATATAATCAATTAAAAGGATAGATAACCATGAAGTCAAACAATGAAGTATTAAATAAAGTGATGGCTTCTCTTCATCAAGTTAAGGATCCGGAAATAGCTTCTATTTCCATTGTTGATTTAGGAATGGTTGAAAATGTGGAAGAAGTGGGGACTTCTGTAAAAATTACTCTTCTCCCAACCTTTATGGGTTGTCCTGCATTAGATATTATCCGCCAAAACGTAATTAATGAAGTGAGTGATTTACAAATATTTGAGAATACGCTTGTAGAATTTATTTATGAGCCTCCATGGACATCAGAGCGAATTACAGAAAAAGGGCGAGAGGATTTGAAACAGTTTGGCATAGCCCCTCCACCAAAAAAAGTGAGTGAAACGGGAGAATGGCATGTAAATTGTCCTTATTGTGATTCAACCTATACCACACTTGATAATATTTTTGGCCCCACTGCATGTAGAAGCATTCTTTATTGTCGTACCTGTAAAAACCCCTTTGAAGCAATGAAGCCTGTATCCACAATGATGTAATTTTTTAATTCAAAAACCAATATCAGAAAGGATGATCCAAGTGGTTAAATTAATAGCTTTATACAAACACCCTGAAAACAAAGAGACATTTGACGAGCACTATTTTAATGTACATGCGCCTTTAACAGCAAAAATCCCAGGTCTGCGAAAAATGGAAGTGACAAAAATTGTTGGGAGTCCAATGGGGGGAGATGGCAAGTATTACTTAATGTGTGAAATGTATTATGACAGCCATGAGGCACTGCAAACGGCAATGAGAACCGATGAAGGGAAAGCTTCTGGTAAAGATGTGATGAAATTTGCTGGTGACTTAATTACCATGATGATTGGTGAGGAAGTAGATGAGTGAGCAATTCGAATACATTGAGGCGTCACGGGAGGGAAACCTTGGTTTCATCACATTAAATCGTCCTCAAATCCTTAATGCACTTAACCGTCCGATGATATCAGAAATCCTAACAGCTATGGAAAGCTATGATGGAGATGAAGATATTCGGGTTATTGTTTTAAATGGGAAAGGAAGAGCATTTGCAGCTGGTGCTGATATCGACGAAATGGCAAATGACACTGCGATAGATTTTGAGATTCGGAACCAATTTAGAGATTGGGATCGATTAGCCATGATAAAAAAACCAATAATTGGGGCAGTTCAAGGGTTTGCTCTTGGTGGTGGCTTTGAGCTTGCTCTTTGTTGTGATTTACTCTTTGCTGCTGAAGATGCTGAATTTGGCTTTCCTGAAGTTAACCTCGGTGTCATGCCTGGCGCAGGTGGAACACAGCGGTTAACGAAGCTAGTTGGAAAGACAAAGGCAATGGAGTGGCTATTTACCGGAAGGCGAATATCAGCGAATGAAGCATTGCATTGTGGTATCGTAAACCGCCTGTTTGCAAAAGAATTGCTGATGGAGGAAACGAGAAAAGTGGCAAATGAAATTGCAAATCAAGCACCTCTTTCTATTAGGCTAATAAAGGAAGCTGTTTTAAAAGCGGTTGATCTTCCACTACAAGATGGTATGGAGTTTGAGCGTAAAAGCTTTTATTTATTATTCTCATCAGAGGATCAGAAGGAAGGAATGAAAGCATTTCAAGAAAAGCGTGCACCAAATTTCAAAGGAAAATAAGGAGGCTACATAGTATGTATGAAACGATTCATTTTGAAATTCGAAATCATGTAGCATGGATTACCTTAAATCGACCTGGAAAATTAAACGCTTTTAATGAGCAGCAAAACAAGGAAGTGACCCACGCTGTTAAAAATGCAAGTAAAGCAGATAACGTACGCTGTCTTATCATTACCGGTGAAGGTCGTGCTTTCTGCTCAGGTCAGGATCTGGAAGGTGTTCTCGACCAAATGGACCACGGTGAGGTTTTGCGAAAACGATATAATCCAATGGTTATGGCAATAGATGCATGTGAAAAACCAATTGTTGCTGCGATTAATGGTGTAGCAGCTGGAGCAGGTATGAGTCTCGCGCTTGCCTGTGATTTTCGACTTTTATCCGAAAAAGCAAGCTTCATTCAATCATTCATCCATGTTGGTTTAGTACCTGATGCAGGAAATTTATATTATTTGCCAAAGCTCATTGGACATGCGAAGGCACTGGAGCTAGCTATTTTTGGAGAGAAAATTTCTCCAGATGAGGCGATTACCCTCGGTCTTGCGACTAAAATTATCCCTCTAGACCTATGGAAAAATGAAGTTGAGCTTTTTGCCGAAAAGCTAGCGAATTTGCCAACGAAGGCGATTGGATTAATTAAGAAAAATCTAAAGGCAAGCTGGACATCTACACTTCAAGAAAGTTTGGAAAGAGATGCACAAAGCCAGAGAATTGCTGGCTTAACTACTGATCATATAGAGGGTGTAACAGCTTTTATGGAAAAAAGGCAGCCACTCTTTCAAGGAAAGTAAGAAGTTACAGTAGTAAAATTGGGGTGATCTATATGGAGAATATAGTTGTCATTGGGTCTGGTGTTATGGGGAGAGGAATTGCCTATGTAAGTGCTGTCGGTGGTTTTCAGACAACATTAGTTGATATTAATGATAATCAGCTAGCTAATGCAAAAATTGAACTTGACTCGATTTTTACAAATGGGGTTTTAAAAGGAAAGTTGACCAATAACCAAATGGAAGCAGCGAAAAACCGACTAGATTACTCCATTAGTCTTTCTATCCATGTGCAAACAGCAGATTTAGTCATTGAGGCTGTTCCTGAAATAATAGATATAAAGAAAAGTATTTTTGAAGTAATTGATCAGCATGCACAATCAAGCTGTATTTTTGCTACTAATACATCCACAATGAGTCCCACAGAAATAGGCTCATTTACCAAAAGACCTGACAAAGTAATTGCGATGCACTTTTTTAACCCTGTTCATAAAATGCCCCTTGTTGAAATCATAAAGGGACTAGAGACGAGTGAAAATACAGTTGATACCATAAAGGATATTGCTAAGAGAATGAGAAAAGAGACAGTAGTCATCAATGAATTCCCAGGCTTTGTGACAAGTAGAATTAGTGCACTCGTCGGAAATGAAGCGTTTTTTATGCTTCAGGAGGGAGTTGCGCCAGCTGAAGAAATCGATAAGGCGATCAAGCTTGGATTAAATTATCCGATGGGCCCGTTTGAACTTGGAGATCTTGTTGGCCTTGATACTAGACTTAATAACTTAAGATATTTACATGGAAAGCTAGGAGAAAAATATCGTCCTGCTCCACTACTAGAGCAATATGTAAAAGCTGGGCGTTTAGGTAGGAAAACGGGTAGAGGAGTATATGATTATACAAGCAATGAGGTGTAAGTATGGTGAGAGAGGTCGTAATTGTAGACGCAGTAAGAACACCTTTTGGACGATATAAGGGTCTATTGAAAAATATTCGTCCAGACGATCTAGGTGCAATCGTCATAAAAGCTTTGCTTGATCGTAATCCTCAAGTAGACCCACCCGAAATTGAAGAAGTAGTATTTGGAAATGCGAATCAGGCAGGAGAAGATAACCGTAATATTGCGCGAATGTCTGCACTTCTGGCGGGATTGCCAGTAGAGGTTGCAGGCACGACGATAAATCGACTTTGTGGGTCTGGCTTAGATGCGATAAATTATGCTGCTCGTGCGATTTTGGCGAACGAGGGAGATATATTTATTGCTGGTGGAGTAGAGAGCATGACCCGTGCCCCATTTGTAATGGCTAAGCCAGATGTTGATTTCCCAAGGGGAAATATGGAATTCTATGATACTACAATCGGTTGGCGCTTTACAAATGACCGACTTCAAATGTTATACGGCGCTGAAAGTATGCCTGAAACGGCTGAAAATGTAGCGCAAAAATATGAGGTAACAAGAGAAGCTCAGGATCAGTTTGCGTACGAAAGTCAGAGAAAAGCAGAAGAAGCTATAAAACGAGGTCGATTACTAGAAGAAATCATCCCTGCACCCTATACAGATAGAAAAGGAGAGGAATACTTCATTACCGCTGATGAGCACCCCCGTCCTAATACAACGATAGAAAAACTAAGGAAACTAAAACCGATTTTTCCTGGAGGAACCGTTACGGCTGGAAATGCATCGGGAATCAATGACGGATCAGCTGCACTGCTGCTAATGTCAGGTGAAAAAGCAGCTCAACTAGGGCTCAAACCATTAGCTAGATATGTTGTTTCTGCAACTGCAGGATTACATCCTTCTTATATGGGGATTGGCCCAGTTTATTCAACAAAAAAAGCTTTAAATCGTGTTGGACTTAAGATCGAAAAAATTGATTTGGTGGAATTAAATGAAGCTTTTGCTTCTCAAGCACTCGCTTGTACACGCTTGCTAAATATTGATGCTGAAAAAGTAAATGTAAATGGCGGTGCCATTGCTTACGGACATCCACTTGGTGCAAGCGGAGCAAGAATATTAACAACTCTAGTATATGAATTGAGAAGAAGAAAACAAAAGTATGGTCTAGCGACAATGTGTGTTGGAGTTGGTCAAGGAATATCCACGATCATTGAATCTTTGTAAAAATTATTTAAAGATTAAATAAATTTAGTGTAATATATATAATGATTATTTTCGCAATAAGAAAGAACAAGAAATGGGGAATGATGACATTTGAATACTAGGTCGATGATTTTTACATTATATGGAGATTACATTTCCCATTATGGCAGTAAAATTTGGATTGGCAGCTTAATACGCTTGTTAAATGAATTTGGACATAATGACCAGTCTGTAAGGGCGGCTATTTCAAGAATGAGTAAGCAAGGGTGGGTTCAGTCTGAGAAAATTGGGAATAAAAGCTATTATTCCCTAACAGCTCGTGGCCAAAAGAGAATTGATGAAGCTGCGAAGCGGATTTTTAAGTTAGCTCCAGAAAAATGGGATGGAAAATGGCGTATGTTCATGTATACGATCCCAGAGGAAATACGTAATGTTCGAGATGAGCTAAGAAAAGAGCTTGTCTGGAGCGGATTTGGTATGCTTTCAAGTAGCTGTTGGATTTCAGCGAATAATCTTGAAAAGCAAGTATTTGACTTGGTAGAGAAATATGATATTGAGAGCTATGTAGACTTTTTCATTGCGGAATATTCAGGTCCCCACGAAAATAACCGTTTAGTTAATAAAAGTTGGGATATTGAGGAGATTAACGGAAAGTATCAAGTGTTTATCTCTGAATATAGTCAAAAATATATTATTGATAAAAATAAAATTCAAAAAGGGAATATGAGTGACGCTGAGTGCTTTGTTGAACGAACAAAGCTTGTTCACGAATACCGTAAATTCTTATTTGTCGATCCGGGACTACCAGAAGAGCTGTTACCAGAAAAATGGCTCGGTAATCATGCAGCTGCATTATTTAGCGATTATTATAAAGAATTGGCTGAGCCGTCTTCTCGTTTTTTCGAAAGTGTTTTTCAGGATGGAAATGAGTTAAGTGAAAAAGACGAGGACTACGATATTCTTGACCACCCATTAATGATTGAATAGGACGACATTTTACATTTGAGTTTAAAGAGTTGAAGTCTGATGATTGCTATTTATAAGGGGGGATGCACTTGAATCGATTAACGAGCATTCTAAAAATTAAATATCCAATTATTCAAGGCGGGATGGGGAATATCAGCAATTCTATTTTAACTGCTGCAGTTTCAGAAGCGGGTGGACTTGGGACAATTGGTACTGGTACATTGACACCATCTGAAGTTGAAGAAATGATTAAGGAAACACTAAAGCGTACAAGGAAACCATTTGCCGTCAATATCGCTTTAAGTGTATCTTCATATGTGAAAGAAATCCTGTCACTCATAATTAAATACGAGGTTCCAATTGTGTCTCTTTCAGCTGGTAACCCTGCACCATTTATTCCGATGCTTAGTGAACATAATATTAAAACGATAGCTGTAGTAGCTTCTGTAAGACAAGCAATAAAAGCAGAAGCAGCTGGTGCCGATATCATTGTGGCTGAAGGTTATGAAGCAGCAGGGATTAATTCGTCTTATGAAACAACGACTCTTGTCCTCATCCCACAAATCGTAAGCACTGTTAAGCTCCCTGTTGTTGCTGCAGGTGGTATTGCTAATGGTAGCGGACTTGCAGCTATGTTTACGCTTGGTGCAAGTGGTATTCAAATGGGAACAAGATTTATTGTAACTAAGGAAGCACCATTTCACGATGAATATAAGAAAAGGATAATCGAAGCAAACGATCATAGTACCGTCATTATAGGTCGTTCAGTCGGTAAAATTAGACGCATCCTTTCAACAAAATATGCTAAAAAGCTTTTGGAATTTGAAAAAACTGGACTCTCATTAGAAGAATTTAATCATCATACTTCTGAAGAATATCACCGTATTGGTGCATTAGAAGGGGACGGTGAAAAGGGGTTTATGAATAGCGGTCAAATTGCCGGCCTCATTGATGATCTCCCGACAGTTCAAGCAGTATTAGAACAGATGATGAGTGAAGCACAATTACACTTAAAAAGAGCAAGCTCCCTCTTATAAAAGGAAAAAATGCTTGTCGGAAACAAGCATTTTTTCGCATAAACAAATGAATAGCTAATTTTACATAATAAAATCAATAGAATAGAATAAAACAACTGACATAAATAAAACACCAATAATCACCATCAATTTAATAAACCCTTTTTTCGTAAAAGAGTTATTTTCATCTCGGTCATTTCTAGTAAATATAAACGAAATGAACATTGAGAAAACTAGGAATATGATCCAATAAATGTTCTCCAAGCTTTTACACCACTTTCAATCTTTCATTCTCTCTATATAGGAAAAATTCTCCACATATTTTAGAATATCAAAACGATAGCAAATTGCAATAATAAATATAATATTATGCATTTATTATATAAATACATGAAATAAAGGATCTAAAAAATTAAGTTATCAAAATGATTATTCTAAATATATTAAATTTTTAGAATATTTATTGACTAGCGCCTAAATTGGGTGATAATATAACGATATAAATACGATATACATAGTATTTATCATATAAATACTATGTGAGCAGTAATAATATTTTTAAATAAATAAGGGGGTTATTCAAATTGAAGAAGTCGTTCCTAGTCTTTTTTTTCTTGCTAGCAGCTAGCATCCTTGTCATTAGTGGTTGTGGTAAGGAGGAGACAAACTCCTCATCAAAACCAACACCTACACCAGATCCTTCCTCTTCAAAAGATAGTGAAGAACAAACCTACACAATTGGAATCACACAATTTGTTGCCCATCCATCATTAGATCAAGCGACAGAAGGGTTTAAAAAAGCATTAGAGGATGAAGGTTTTAAAGAGGGGGAAACCGTCGAGTATAATTTTCAAAATGCACAGGCGGACATGAATAATACGCAAACAATTGCGAACAACTTTGTTGGAGATAAAGTAGATTTAATATTTGCAAATGCTACGCCTAGTGCGGTCAGTGCGTTAAATGCGACAAAAGATATTCCAATTTTATTTACATCAGTCACTGATCCAGTTGGAGCTGGTTTAGTAGAAGCATTTGATAAACCAGGTGAAAATATTACTGGTACGACAGATAACCATCCAGAAGGTACGGCTAGAACGATTAATTTCATCGCTGAAGAAGCTGGAGCAAAGACAATTGGTGTTATTTATAATGCGGGTGAACAAAACTCTGAAGTGCAGGTGGCGGAAGTAAAGAAGCTTGCTGAAGCGAAAGGTGCAACAATTGTTGAAGCATCCGTATCGACATCAGCAGAAGTAAAACAGGCCGCTGAATCATTAGTTGGTCGAGTTGATGCGATCTATGTCCCGACAGATAATACAGTTGTATCAGCCTTAGAGTCAGTTATTTCTGTGGCAAATAGTGAGAAGCTACCACTTTTCGTAGGTGAATTAGATTCAATGAAGCGTGGTGCCATTGCCGCAAGTGGCTTCAGCTATTATGATCTTGGTTATCAAACTGGGAAAATGGCAGCTGAAATTTTAAAGGGAAATAAAAAGCCTTCAGAAATCCCTGTAGAGCTACCGAGCAGCCTAACTTTAATGATTAACAAAAAAGCTGCGGAAGACCAAGGCTTAGAAGTTAAAGAAGAGTGGTCGAAGATTGCTGAATTTTATGATGGCGAATAATCAAGGGTGTGAAAGTTAAATGTTTACAGCAGTCTTTGGTGCGTTCGAGTCAGGCATTATTTATGCAATTATGGCACTCGGTGTGTATTTAAGCTTTCGAGTGCTTGATTTTCCTGATTTGACTGTCGATGGAAGCTTTGTCACAGGGGCTGCGGTTGCAGCAACATTGATAGTAAATGGCATAAACCCTTTTTTAGCTACTATTTTGGCAATGTTTGCAGGATTTATCGCAGGGTGTTTAACAGGTATTCTTCATACCTTCGGAAAAATAAATGCTCTGTTATCGGGAATATTAATGATGATTGCTTTATATTCAATTAATCTACGGATAATGGGTAAATCAAATGTCCCTCTTTTAAATACTGAAACAGCGATAACACATGTAAGAGATGCGTGGGATAAAACGGGGTTTGATTCATTTTTTAATAGCATAATTTCAAGCGTTGGATTGGGAGATAGCCTTCCGAGAACGTGGGGTATCCTTATCTTCATGATAATGGTTACGTTTTTAATCAAGTTTTTGACAGATAAGTTTCTCCAAACTGAAATTGGCTTAGCGATCCGGGCAACAGGAGATAATAAACGAATGATTCGTAGTTTATCAGCCAATACGAATTTAACTGTAATCTTTGGTCTTGGAATTTCCAATGCTATGGTTGCGTTCTCTGGTTCCCTTATCGCTCAGCAAGGTGGATTTGCTGATGTAGGGATGGGAATTGGGATGATTATCATTGGTCTTGCATCCGTCATTATCGGGGAAGCTTTATTTGGAACAAAAACAATTGCTCGGACTACTCTTGCTGTTGTTGGCGGAGCAATTATTTATCGGATCGTTGTTACCCTTGCTTTAAGGGTAGATTTCTTAGAGCCTGGTGATATGAAACTTATTACGGCAACGATTGTTATTCTCGCGCTTATTATGCCAAAAATAATTGATTCGTCAAAAGAGAAGAGACGAAAAGCGAAAAAGCAACACGAATATTTGTCAGCGAAAAGCTTATCACGAGAGAGAAAGGGTGAGGCGGATGCTTGAGTTGACTCAAGTTCATAAAGTATTTAACGAAGGGACTCCTGACGAAAAAATAGCGCTTGACCGCATTAACCTCAACTTAAATGAAGGTGATTTTGTAACAGTGATTGGTAGTAACGGTGCAGGAAAATCAACCTTAATGAACATTATTTCAGGTGTAATGCAACCTGATGTCGGTACCGTTTTTATTGATGAACAAAATGTAACGATGTTATCTGAGTATAAGAGAGCAAGACTAATCGGGCGAGTTTTTCAAGATCCTATGGCAGGAACAGCGCCAAGTATGACGATAGAAGAGAACTTAGCAATGGCCTATTCAAGGAATAAAAGGAGAACACTAAAAAAAGGAGTCACAAAGAAAAGGAAAGAATATTTTCAAGAGGTATTAGAAACACTCCATCTCGGATTAGAAAATCGATTAACAGCCAAGGTAGGTCTCTTATCTGGTGGAGAACGGCAAGCGTTATCACTTTTAATGGCAACGTTCACAGAACCAGCCATTCTGTTACTAGATGAACATACAGCAGCACTTGACCCAGCTAGAGCAGAATTAATAACAAACTTGACAAAAGATATCGTTGCTAAATATAAATTAACAACATTAATGGTTACTCATAATATGCAACAAGCACTTGATCTTGGAAATCGTCTAATAATGATGGATAAGGGACAAATTATTTTGCTAGTTAGTGAAGACGAAAAGAGAAGCTTAACGATAGAGCAGCTATTAAATGAGTTTCAAAGAATTAGAGGCTCGAAAATGGCTAGTGATCGTGCACTATTATCTTAACTTAAAATAAACGATTGATTTTCATATAAAAGGATTAATTGGCAAAAAAGCTAGTTAATCCTTTTTAGTTTAAATATTCATAATTTATTGACTATTCATTTAACGAAATGTTATTATAACGTTAAATAAACGTCATACATATAATCGGAGGGAATCAATGAAACCAGGACTGACGGAAGGACTATCGGCTACGATGAATGTAAAGGTTACTTCTGAAATGTTTGCTCAGTTTGATGGGAAAGTTGTTCACCCTGCCTATTCAACTGTAACCATGATTTATCATATGGAATGGGTATCTCGGCAAATTATTCTCCCTTATTTAGAGGAGTATGAAGAGGGAATGGGTGGCTCGGTTTGTGCAAAACATCTTTTTCCATCTCGTGAAGGTACGAATTTAACGATAACTGCTGTTGTATTTAAATTATTAAAAAACACTGTTTTCACAGAGGTTACAATAAAATCTAACGATAAACTCATAGGAATCGGAGAGGTCAAACAAATTATTCTCTCGAAAAATAGGATTGCTAGCTTACTAGTTCAATAGTAAATCATTATTTTTACAACTTCTAATGTAAACGCTAACAATAATCGAATAGGAGGAAACTCAATGGATTTATTTTCAAAAATAAAGAACCATGAGCAGGTTGTATTTTGCAATGATGAATCAACAGGTTTAAAAGCGATCATTGCCATACACAATACAACATTAGGTCCTGCTCTTGGAGGATGTAGAATGTTTCCTTATGAGAGCGAAGATGCCGCCTTAGAAGATGTTCTACGCTTATCAAAAGGTATGACATATAAATGCGCGGCAGCTGATGTTGATTTCGGTGGGGGAAAGGCAATCATTATTGGAGATCCGACAAAAGATAAATCTCCTGAATTATTTCGCGCCTTCGGACAGTTTGTTGAATCGTTGAATGGAAGATTTTATACAGGAACAGATATGGGTACAAATGCGGAAGACTTTGTGTATTCGATAAAAGAAACTAATTGCATCGTAGGCGTTCCAGAGGCATATGGTGGAAGTGGAGATTCCTCCGTACCGACTGCGGAAGGTGTTATCTATGGACTTAAAGCAACAAATAAAACCTTGATGGGTTCCGACGATTTAGCTGGAAGAAGTTATGCGATTCAAGGACTTGGCAAGGTTGGCTTTAAAGTCGCAGAAAGGTTATTGGCAGAAGGTTCGCATTTATATGTGACAGATATTAATGAGGATGCGATAAATCGACTGATGGTAAAAGCAAAAGCACTAAATGGAAAATTAAAGGCTGTTAGCAGCTATGAAATATATGAAACAGACGCGGACATTTTTATTCCTTGTGCAATGGGAGGAATACTCCATGATGAAACAATTAGACAGTTAAAAGTAAAGGCAGTTGTTGGCTCTTCAAATAACCAGCTGTTGGAGCTACAGCATGCTAAGGCATTACAGGAAAAAGGGATACTGTTTGCGCCAGATTATATTGTCAATGCAGGTGGATTGATTCAAGTTGCAGATGAACTTTATACACCGAATAAGGGGAGAGTGCTTCAAAAAACAAAAGCAATTTATAATTCACTGCTTGAAATTTATAAAGCAGCAAACGAAAAAGGAATGACGACAATGGAAGCGGCAAATAAATTTTGTGAACAACGGATTGAAGCACGTACACGACGAAACAATTTCTTTGGTCATCAAAAGCGACCAAAATGGTCAATAAGGAACTGACTTTATTCATGCAATAAATAAAAGAAAAAGGGTGAGAAAATGACAATTTCATTTCCGCTCCAGCAAATCATGAATTCAAATGGAGAAATTGTTTTTCCTGAATATGAGAGTCAAATTAACGAGGATTTAGTCAGAAAATTTTTAGAGCAAATGATAAAAATACGCATTTTTGACCGTAAAGCTGTCAGCCTACAGAGACAAGGAAGAATTGGTACATATGCTCCTTTTGAAGGACAAGAAGCTTCCCAAGTCGGTAGTGCCATAGCGTTGGAATCAGCTGACTGGATGCTTCCTACCTATCGTGAGCATGGGGCTGCATATGTTTTCGGTCATTCTTTACGAAACATTTTATTATTTTGGAACGGACGAAATGAAGGTTGTGTTCCTTCTGAGGGGAAAAGAATTTTCCCACCGAGTATCCCAATTGCAACGCAAATTCCCCATGCAGCTGGAATAGCGTTAGCAGAAAAAATGAAAGGTACAAACAATGCAGTTATAGCCTATTTTGGAGATGGTGCCACATCAGAAGGGGATTTTCATGAAGGTTTAAATTTCGCCTCAGTTTTTCAAGCGCCTGTTATTTTCTTTAATCAAAACAACCAGTATGCTATTTCTGTTCCGATAGAAAAACAAATGAATTCAAAAACGATTGCGCAGAAAGCATTAGCCTATGATATACCAGGTATACGTGTTGATGGCAACGACGTCCTTGTAGTTTATTTTGAAATGTTAAAAGCCTTGGAACGTGCAAGAAACGGAAAAGGTCCAACTTTGATTGAGGCGGTTACTTGGAGATATGGTGCACATACGACAGCAGATGACCCGACCAAATACCGTGACCAAGATGAAAGCAATCAACGAAGAAATGAGACAGATCCAATATTGCGCTTAGAAAAATGGCTAAAGAATGCAGGAGCATATGATTCACAATGGATTAGCGATATCGAAGAACGAGCTTCTCATGAAATTGAAGAAGCGATCAATGAAATGGAAGCATTTCCTCCTCCTAATCCTGCGCATATTTTCGATTATGTTTTTGCTGAACCGACTTGGCAAATTAAACAGCAAAAGGAGGATTATATTAAATTCATAGGGGGCGAATTTTGATGAGTACAGCGGTAAAAACAAAAACTTTGACTCTCATCCAAGCCATTACTGATGCCCTTGATACCATGCTTTCTTCTCGCCCTGAGGTGCTTTTATTAGGAGAAGATATCGGAAAAAATGGGGGTGTATTTCGAGCAACGGATGGCCTTCAAGAAAAGTACGGTGAAAACCGAGTCATAGATACTCCACTAAGTGAAGCAGGCTTTGTAGGAGCAGGAATTGGAATGGCAGTAAATGGGTTTATCCCCATTATTGAAATTCAGTTTTTAGGGTTTATTTATCCTGCCTATGAACAAATTATGACTCATGCCACAAGACTCCGAATGAGAACGATGGGTCACTATACCGTTCCGATGGTCATACGTACTCCATATGGAGCAGGGGTAAGAGCGCCAGAAATTCATTGTGATAGCACTGAGGCACTATTTACACATATGCCTGGAATTAAGGTTGTATGTCCATCAAGTCCTTTTGATGCAAAGGGTTTGCTCATAGCAGCAATTGAAGATCCGGATCCAGTTTTGTTCTTAGAACCAATGAGACTTTATCGTTCAGGAAGAGAAGAAGTACCCGAGGGATACTATAAAGTGGAAATTGGAAAAGGGAAAAAACTAATAGAAGGTAATGATGTCACAATAATCACTTGGGGTGCAATGGTTCCCATTGCACTGAGCGCAGTTAAAAAATTGAAAGATAACGATATTCATTGTGAACTCATTGATGTAAGAACCCTTTTCCCACTTGATAAAGATATCATTATGGAATCGGTGCAAAAAACGGGTAGAACCGTCATTGTCCATGAAGCACATGCCACAGGTGGGGTCGGAAATGATGTAGTGGCAATCATAAATGATACCTCATTCTTATATCAAAAAGCTCCCGTTGAGCGCGTAACGGGCTTCGATGTGCCTGTTCCTTATTTTGGTTATGAAGATCATTATATGCCAACAGCAGAAAGAATCATCCATGCTGTAAAAAAAGTGATGAAATTTTAAAAATGATAAGGAGGGAAGCGATGGAGGTCAAACTTCATGATATCGGGGAAGGAATGACAGAAGCAGAAATAAACCGCTTCTTTGTCAAGCTTGGGGATAGCGTAAAAGTTGATGAACCTTTGGTAGAAGTACAAACTGATAAGATGACAGCAGAAATTCCTGCTCCGAAGGCAGGGATCATCCGGAAGCTAACAGTGACTCCGGGCGATACAGTAAAGGTTGGGGAAACATTAATAATTTTAGATACTGAAAAGGCTGTTCAGAAACAAATATTAGCTTCACCTTTTACAAGAAAAATCGCACGAGAAAACGAGATTGATATCGAAAATGTAATAGGCACTGGCCCATCTGGTCGCATAATGGATGAAGATGTATATACTATTATTGCCTCAAATAATAACCATATTACACCTCTTGTTGAAAAAGCTAAAGACTATCAGTTTATTGACAAAACCCCAATAGAACAAGACTCAATACCATTTAGAGGAAGAAGAAAGCAAATAGCTAGAAAAATGGTCCAATCCATGTTTACGATCCCACATTGTACTCATTTTGAAGAAATCGATGTTACGGAACTGATTCAGTTTCGAAGCAGTCTAAAAGAAATACGTGAACAGATTTCCGTAACTGCTTTCTTCCTTAAAGCGTTATCGGTCTGTTTAAAGGAATTTCCGATTTTTAATGCTCGTCTTGATGAAGAAAAAGAAGTCATACACCTTCAGTTTGAACATCATATCGGAATAGCAGTTGATACAGAAGATGGACTAATTGTTCCTGTTATTCTAAATGTTGAACGCAAATCAATTCGTCAGCTTCATACAGAAATTAAAGAGCTGACAGCAAGAGCTTTGGCGAATCAATTAAGCTTAAATGATATTTCAGGTGGCACATTTACGATTTCAAATGTTGGTCCGCTTGGTGGAAGTTTCGGTGCAACTCCAATTATTCAGCACCCAGAAGTGGCTCTTGTTTCATTTCATAAAACAAAAAAGATGCCCGTTGTAACTGAAGATGACGAAATTGTCATTCGCCAAATGATGAATATTTCGATGTCATTTGATCATCGGGTAGCGGATGGAGCGACAGCAGTCCGATTTACAAACCGTTTTGCCCAATTAATGAAAGACCCTAAATTGCTCTTGCTGGAGTTGGTGTAATGGTTGTTGGGGAACTAGCACATGAACGTGATTTAATCATTATCGGTGGTGGTCCAGGTGGTTATCATGCTGCTATTCGGGCAGCACAATTAGGGCAATCCGTTACTCTTATTGAAAAGGAAAAGCTCGGTGGGATTTGCTTAAATAAAGGTTGTATCCCATCTAAGATTTTTACTAATGTTGCAGAAAAGCTGTTGGAAATGAAAGGATTTGGCGATATCGGTATCGAGAGTCAGGAGGTTACCTTAAATTTTAGTAAACTCCAAAACCATAAAAACAAAACGATTGAAAGCTTAAGGGCAGGTGTGGAGGCTTTATGTAAAACCAATAATGTAGAAATTATCATAGGGACAGCTTCTTTTCTTTCAACCGACCGCATCGGAGTTGAAAATGGTGAGCAATATGATGTTTACCGTTTCCAGCATGCAATCATTGCAGCTGGAGGAATCCCTTCTATACCAAATAATGTTCACATTGATCATGAGCGAATATTAAATCCCTGGTCGGTTACAACACTTAATTCGATCCCTGAACAGCTTCTCATTTATGGCAATGATTATATTGCGCTCGAAATGGCGTTTGCATTCCATGCTTTTCGTTCTCGTATCACGTTAATTCTTGAGGAGGAGGATTTCAAATTCGATCAATCAATTAATCGTGAGCTGAAACGAATATTAAAAAAGAAGGGCTTGAAGGTAATTAGCGGTTCACGCATTAGAAAAGCGGACTTGGAAGGTGAGAACGTTAAGATTTTATTAGAAAATCAACATGGAACTGAGGAATTAGTCGGTACACATTTATTCGTCTCCTCAACGATCATTCCTAATATTGCAACCCTAGGCTTACAGCGTATTGGAATTGAAATGACCGATACCGGTTTCATAAAAGTGGATAAGCATTGTCGAACGTCTATCCATAATATTTATGCAATTGGCGATATCACAGAGGGTCCAAGCCTTGCAGTTAAAGCAATTAAACAAGGAAAGACTGCGGCAGAAGCAATAGCAGGTATTCCTACAGAAGTTGATTTACGATTTATTCCGATTATTGCTCAAACAACTCCGCCGATCGCTACTGTTGGCTTAACAGAACAAGCAGCCGTTGAACTAGGATTTGATGTACAAATAGGCCAAATACCACTCTCAAGCAATGGTTTTGCTGCTATCCACGGAAAAAAGGAAGGTATTATAAAAGTCATATTTGATAAAGAAAGTTATCGATTGCTTGGCATGCATATGATCGGCCACGGAGCGATTGAATTAATATCAAGTGGTATTCTGTCATTAGAAATGATTTCTAGAGATGAAGATTTGCGCTTCCCATTCTATCCACATCCAAGCATGAATGAAAGCTTACTAGAAGCTGTTGAAGCAATTAACAATCAAGCTATTCATCTAATAGCAACAAAATAATATAACGAATTTTTAACTTTAGCGCAGAAGTGTGTTATAGCTTTAACTTATGTTCTTGATAATATTTCCACTATTAATATATCATTAATTCAGAATATTCATTATTTTATTATTGGAGGTTTAATGATGGAAGAAAAAACAATGGGTAAACAAGAGCAAGTCGATGATTTTTTTCCTGTAAAAGAGGTTGATTATTTAGAAATATATTCAGGGAATGCAAAGCAATCAGCCCATTTCTACTGCTCGGCATTTGGATTTAAGCCAGTTGCCTATTCTGGTTTAGAAACAGGGAATAGAGAAACAGTTTCATATGTACTTCAACAGAGAAAAATTCGTCTTGTTATTACTGGTTCATTATCTGAAAGCAGCAGGGTCGCTTCATTCGTTAAAAAGCATGGAGATGGCGTTAAGGATGTTGCGTTAACAGTAGATGACGTTGAAAAAGCCTATAAAGAAGCTGTGTCAAGAGGAGCAATTGAAATATTACCACCGTTTGAGATTAAAGATGAGTATGGGACCGTTAAAAAAGCTATTATCGGCACCTATGGTGATACGATTCACACGCTAGTCGAGAGAAACGATTATAAAGGGCTATTCATGCCGGGCTTTGAACCTATAGAAATGAAAGTACCATTTGAAGATGCTGGTTTCATCGCTATTGATCATGTAGTTGGAAATGTTGAAAGCATGGAGGAATGGGTCAATTATTATGCGAATGTAATGGGATTTAAAGAAATGACACATTTCACAGATAAAGATATTAGCACGGAATATTCTGCGCTTATGTCGAAGGTTATGCATAATGGAGGGAGAATTAAGTTCCCAATTAATGAGCCTGCAGAAGGAAAACGAAAATCACAAATAGCAGAATACCTAGAGTATTATAATGGTCCAGGTGTACAGCATCTTGCCATCCTTACAGAGGATATTGTGCGAACCGTTAGTATTTTGCGGAAGAACGGTGTGGAATTTTTAAGTACTCCTGCTACCTATTATGAAGCTTTATCTGAGCGTATCGGAAAAATTGATGAGGAAATTGATAAGCTGAAGGAGTTAAGTATATTAGTTGACCGTGATGATGAAGGTTACTTATTACAAATTTTCTCAAAACCCGTCGTTGATCGACCGACACTATTTATTGAGATCATCCAACGAAAAGGTGCTAGAGGCTTTGGGGAAGGTAACTTTAAAGCCTTGTTTGAATCAATTGAACGAGAGCAGGAAAGACGAGGAAATCTGTAATTCTATGGTTACAATAAAGCCAAAAAATGTAGTTGATACCATTCATTCCTACCCGATCGGAGATACACCTGAGGAAATTAGGCAAAAATACAACCTCCATAAAGTAAGAAAGATGTCAGATAACGAAAACGTTTATGGCTGCTCTATCCATGTACAGAAAGTAATTAAAGAGAAGGTAAATAATTTTCATTTATATCCTCATGGTAAAGCAGAAACAGTGATAAACAAACTATCATCGTTCTACAAGTTAAGGGAAGACAAAATTTTAATTGGAAACGGATCGGAAGAAATCATTCGTCTACTAACTCGTGCTTATTTAAATGCTGGAGAAGAAGTATTATTGGCTGAGATGACCTTTCCTCGTTATGAAACAAATGTAATGATTGAAGGTGGGAAATCAGTCACTGTACCTCTCATTAATGGGGTCCACGATCTCCAAGGTATGTACGAAAAAATAACAAAGAAAACAAAAATGGTTTTTATTTGTAATCCGAATAATCCTACTGGAACAATCGTTAATAAGAAAGAGCTAATAGAGTTTATTGAAAAAGTCCCACCACATGTGCTTATCATTCTTGATGAAGCGTATTACGAGTATGTTTCATCAGATAATTATTTACAATCTATTCCTTTACTTGAAAAATACGCAAATTTAATTATTTTACGAACCTTTTCTAAGATATACGGCCTTGCAGGACTCCGAATTGGCTACGGATTGATGGCAGCTCCGATTGTTAAAGAATTGATGAAGGTTAAAGAAGTATTCAATGTTAATACGCTAGCGCAAGAAGCTGCTGTCATTGCATTAGATGATCAAGATTTTGTTAAGGAATGCTCCCGAAAAAATGAAATTGAAAGAACGTACGTTTGCAATAGGTTGCATGAACTTGGACTTAAATATTACCCTTCTGAAACAAATTTTATTTTTGTTTATAGTCATACTCCGGTTGTTCAAAGATTGGTCGAAAAAGGATTTTTAGTTCGTCAAATGAAATTGTCTGGTTTTAGTGATGCATTTCGAATAACGCTTGGTACGCGCGAGGATAATGAGACATTTATTATTAATTTAAAAGGTGCTTTAAGTGAAAGGGCGGTGTAGTCATTGGAAATAAATCCTGCAGAGCTTGCATGGCGTGATGCTTATAAACTATTAGTCGGCTCCATATTGCCAAGACCCATTGCCTTTGTTACAACGATGGATAGAAATGGGATCATCAACGCAGCACCATTCAGCTTCTTTACAGCGATTTGTGCCGACCCATTGCTTATTTGTTTTTCACCAATGAGAAGAGGAACTGACGGGATGAAGAAGGATACACTTGCAAATATTGAAGAAACAAAAGAATTTGTTATTAATATTGTGAGTGAGGAATTTATTGAAGAAATGAATATTTGTGCAGGAGAATTTCCTTCAGAAACAGATGAACTCGAAATCGCTGGTTTAAATAAAACTAACAGTAAAAGTATCAGTGTACCAAGAGTAACAGAATCAAAGGTTCATTTAGAATGCAAGCTAGAGCAAGTGCTTCATTTTGGTGAGCATAAAGGTGCAGGTAGTCTTGTCATCGGAAAAGTTATCCACGTCCATGTTGCAGATGAGCTTTACGAAAATGGTAGAATTGATACTGAAAAGCTAAAGCCAGTTGGCCGTCTTGCAGGACAGATGTATACAAAGCCATTAGCAGATGTATTTGAATTGGTACGAAAAATGGATCCAAGGTGATGCTATGAAATTTGTAACCTTTCGAAAAAATGACGGTTCAATTCGAGCTGGTTGGATAAAGGATGAATATGTAATCGATATGAATGAGGCATCAAATGGTGTATTACCGAAAGACATGCTTTCCTTTATTGAAAACCATTC
>JAEWIG010000193.1 GCA_023387295.1 Bacillota bacterium
GAGCAAAATACTCTGCTAACAATTATTAAAATATGTATTTTCTATTATGTGTTGTAATTGCATCCTTCATAATAAAGGATATTTTGACTTTTTAAAAGATAATATAAGAAAGTTATACAATTATGTATATTAATTTTATGTAAATATTTCCTCATATTACATATACTTCATGTCTTTTTTGTTATTCTTAAATATAAATAATAATAATTGTAAGGAGTTTAGGATGAAAACAGAAAATAAAGAACGTCATTTCTTCTCCCTATTCGAAATATTATTGGTATCATTAAAGCTAGGTTTAACTTCTTTCGGCGGACCCGTTGCTCATCTTGGGTATTTCCATAATGAATATGTAAGAAAAAGAAAGTGGTTAGATGAAAAAAGCTATGCCGACTTAGTTTCTTTATGTCAATTTCTCCCTGGACCCGCAAGCAGCCAAGTTGGGATTGGGATTGGGATGTATCGTGGAGGACTAGTAGGTGGAGTTTTTGCTTTTCTCGGGTTTACACTACCATCTGTTATTGCATTAATGATCTTTGCTTATTTTTTTCAAGACATAAATGCTAATAATAGCGGCTGGATTCATGGATTGAAGATAGTGGCTGTTGTTATCGTTGCCCAAGCTATTATAGGGATGGCGCAAAATCTTACACCAGACCTTCAAAGAAAATCTATCGCTTTATTTGCAATCGTAGCAACGTTTATATCGCAAACTGCGTTTATTCAAATCGGTATCATTATTATGGCAGCCTTCATAGGTTTTCTAATTTATCAAGACCATGATGTAGATCATATAGAGGAGCCTAACGTTCAGTTTCCTATTTCCAAACGTTTTGCAGTTGGGTGCCTCGTTTTATTTGTCGCTTTGCTCTTTACTCTCCCGATAATAAAGGAGTTAACTAGCTTAAATTGGGTAACCTTATTTGATTCATTTTATCGATCGGGCTCACTCGTTTTCGGTGGCGGACATGTTGTTTTACCCTTACTTGAACGAGAGCTCGTGCCCACAGGCTTTATTAGTAAAGAAGAATTTCTTGCTGGCTATGGGGCAACACAAGCCGTACCTGGTCCACTTTTCACTTTTGCAGCTTACATTGGTACAGTAATCAATGGATGGCAAGGAGGACTAGTTGCAACCTTTGCTATTTTTCTTCCTACATTTTTATTAATTGTTGGTACGTTACCTTTTTGGGATCAGCTAAGACGCAACTCGAAGGTAAAAGGAGCGTTAATAGGGGTGAATGCTGCTGTTGTCGGGATATTAATTTCAGCATTATATCATCCCATATGGACAGCATCGATTCTTAAACCATTTGATTTCGCTTTTGTAGCTATCCTATTCAGCATGTTAGTTTATTGGAAGCTTCCACCATGGATTATAGTGATTACTGGTGCAGTTGGCGGTGTTTTTCTTAACTATTTCTCCTAGATAGGACTTTCTTATCCTATTAATAGCTGTAGTTTTACCCGTTATTTCAGGAAAAATATTGCCTTTTTCCTATCGAACCATCGTTCAGTTCATGTTAAAATTTTCACGATGAATATATAGTAGAAACTAAAAGAGCCATAAACACTCGGTAACGAATGTTATGGTTCTTATTTTCACATCTGATTAGGTCATTTTATTAACTACTTGAATGATAAATAATTGGGTCTTCATATGAAAAATACGTTTGTAAGTTTCCTTGGTAAATCAATCGATGAGATGAAGTTTGTTTTAAATCTTGAGGAGTCATCATGCTAATATGCTTTGTTGTATTAAGCAGTCTTCCTTCTTGTAAAACAGTAGCAACAAAATGAGAACAAAAAAACGCATGCTTTCTGTGTAGTTTTTTGTTTAAAACAATGGCGAACAGACCCAGCAGATTGTAACGATAAAGTTGCTGGTTTTTTTCGATCTCCTTTATCAGTAAAAGCATGTTGTGATACTGCTTTTCCGATACATTAAACACATATATTTCACAGCTTGCGTTTCTAAACAACTCTGACCGAACATCCTCTTTCACAAAACCACCAATAAATGGATTCTTCGGTCTTTTTCTACCAAAGCTATAAACCTCTTTAAAATCACTATCGAAGCTTATTGACGCATGATTAAGACATTCCTTCGTATATAATTTTATCATTCTCGTAAATAATGTACCTGTATCTGTAAGCAGAAGATATACATTTCTGTTTCCCATGTTAACACCTCTTGCATAAGTCAATATGTATTTATGGCAAATAACTCGTTCTTTTATATTCATTTAATCAAAGTTGAGCGTTTTCCAATACAATCCAAAGATTTATCTTTGTCTAAGTCTTGAGATGTAGGCAATTTTTTCCCAACCTGTACATAAGCATTATTATACAGAGTTTATAAGAATTTAGAAATAAATAATAATAATATAAATATTTGGTAATTACACAATATTTTTCTTGTCCTATTTTCATAAAAAAAAAACATGATTATTTTTATGGCAGAGAAACTAAATAATAGGAAGCTTTAGAGTGAGAGGTGGCTTATTATGTGGTATTGGATTATTCTTTTTATTATCCCAATTCTTATTTTAGCCTTTCTTGAAGAGATGATATATTTCTTTGTAAACCGAAGTGTTTTTGGGCAGTCTCAATTTGAGCAAAAATGTAGAAGTAGACTGAAACAACTATTTGAAAAAATAAAACCAAAAGGTGTATAAGGGTTGAACGGAAACGAGCTGCACATCATTCATGTGCAGCCATTATTTTTGTATGAAAACTAAATCGTCGTCAGATTTATTGAACAAGCCTTGATATAAAGACGATCAACAACTTAAATAGTCTTTGCTTTTTTCGAAGATTTTATTAGTTCCTCAATAGCTGTATAATCTTTTTGTTGAAAAAGCTCAATGATTTTACTTCCTACAATAACTCCATCACAGAATTGAGTAATTTCCTCTACTTGTTCTGGTGTTGAGATACCAAACCCCGCTAATACAGGAAGGTGACTTACACTTTTAATATGATTGAAGTATTCAGCAAGCTGATCATGAAACTCTCTTCTTACACCCGTAATTCCCCTAACCGTAACAGCATAAATAAATCCTCTTCCTCTTTGAGCAATTTGTTCTATACGATTTAAAGGGCTAGTTAGTGTAACAAGTCTAATTATCTCAATTCCTGCTTTGTCAGCAAATGGGGCAATGATGTCTTCTTCTTCAATCGGCAAATCTGGCAAAATTAAACCATCAACCCCAGCCTGAAAACAATCATGAACAAATCTCTCTATTCCATAAGCAATAATCGGATTCATATATGTCATAAAGATTATAGGAATCTGCACACTCGCTCTCATTTCTGCTACTTTTTCAATAACTGCTTTTAAGGTTGTGCCGTTTTCTAATGCTCTTATCCCAGCAGCTTGAATAATTGGACCATCAGCAACCGGATCAGAGAAAGGAATTCCAAGTTCAATCGCAGTGGCACCTGCTTTTTCTAAAAAAAGAATTTTCTCTGGGAGTTTTTCTAGTCCACCATCCCCAGCCATAATATATGGAATAAATGCATTTTCATCATGAGCTGTTAAGTTTTTCATTACCCTTTCAATCCGGTTCATTCATACTCTCCTCCAAGTCTTGCTTTCACTGTTTCAACATCCTTATCACCTCTACCTGATAAACAAATAATTAAGGCTTCACCAGAACTCATTGTTGGTGCAAGCTTCCGAGCATAGGCTACAGCATGTGCACTCTCTAAAGCAGGGATGATCCCCTCTAGTTTACAAGTAAGCCTTAATGCCTCCAATGCTTCATCATCCGTAACGGAATCGTATTGAACCCTACCATTATCCTTTAAATAGCTATGTTCTGGCCCAATACCTGGATAATCAAGTCCTGCTGATATCGAATGTGCCTCCATTACTTGGCCGTGCTCGTCCTGTAATAAATACATTAGTGCACCATGTAGAACACCTGGTTTTCCGGCAGCTAAAGAAGATGCATGCTTGCCAGTTTCAATTCCAAAGCCAGCTGCTTCAATCCCATATAATCGAACACTCTCATCCTTTAAAAAGGGATAAAACATCCCCATTGCATTACTACCGCCGCCTATGCAAGCAACGATCGCCTCAGGTAGCCTTCCCTGCTTTTCAAAAAATTGTTGCTTCGTTTCTGTTCCGATTACACTTTGAAAATCACGGACAATCATTGGAAAAGGATGTGGTCCCATAACTGATCCTAAAATATAATGCGTATCTTCTACATTTGTTACCCAATATCTGAGAGCCTCGTTGACAGCGTCCTTTAATGTGGCACTCCCTGAATCAACACTTACAACTTTTGCTCCCAAAAGCTCCATGCGAAATACATTTAATGCTTGGCGGCGAATATCCTCTGCTCCCATGAAAATGATACATTCTAGATTCAATAAAGCACATGCTGTCGCAGTTGCTACCCCATGCTGACCTGCACCAGTTTCTGCTACTACTTTTCTTTTGCCCATTCGAACAGCAAGTAAAGCTTGCCCTAAAGAATTATTGATTTTATGTGCTCCCGTATGATTTAAGTCCTCGCGCTTTAAATATATTTGTGCACCATTAAAGTGCTCAGTTAAATTTTTTGCATAGTAAAGCGGTGTTTCACGTCCAACATACTCTGTCAATAATCCGTGGAGCTCACTTTGAAATAAAGGATCGACAATCGCCTTTAAATATTCTTCCTCTAGCCCTAAAATCGCCTGCATTAATGTTTCTGGAACATATCTACCTCCATAAATCCCGTAATGCCCTCTTTCATCAGGTAATGAATAACTTTTCAATGAACTTCCTCCCCCTTATAATGCTTTACGGTCTCAATAAACTCTTTTATTTTTCTCAAATCTTTTTTTCCATCGCTTTCAACACCGCTACTAACATCGACCATGTAAGGATTAACTAGCTCCATTCCCTGTATTACGTTTTCCGTTGTTAATCCACCCGCAAGAATTATCTTCGGAGCTGTTATCTTGTGGTTTGATAGAATCGCCCAATCGAAAGCAACCCCATTTCCACCTCGATACTTTCCTTTTGGACTATCTAATAATACATATTCACATGTGTATTCCGAAATTTTCTCCAAGTCCACTTCAGTCTGGATACTAAATGCCTTAATAATAGGTAAAGTAAAGCTTTCGCTTAATTGTGGTGATTCATCTCCATGTAACTGAATCACATTTATCCCTGTTTCTTCGATAATTTCATTGATTTTCTCTTTTTCCTCATTAACAAACACACCTACTTTTAGTAGGTTCTTCGGTAATTGATTAATAATCTCCTTTGCTTTTTGAGGAGTAATCTTCCTTTTGCTATGGGCAAAAACGAAGCCTATCGCATCTGCACCATATTGAATCGCCACTTTAGCAGTCGGTAAATCTGTTATTCCACAAATTTTCACCTTCACTTATTTGCAACCCCCTTGATAGGTTGCTTCATCTGCTTCATTAATCGCTCTATGCTATCTGTTTTCATAAATGCTTCTCCTACTAAAACTCCATCAGCACCCGCTCTTCGTACTCTTTCCACATCATTTTCCGTTCGTATCCCACTCTCACTTATCAGGAATACTCCTTCTTTCTTTATTAATGGAGCTAGCTTTTCCGTTACGCCTAGATCTACTGAGAATGTTTTTAAGTCACGGTTATTTACCCCGATTAGCTTCGTCCCAGTCAGCAATGCTTTATGAACCTCAGCTACATTATGAACCTCGATTAATACTTCAAGATCATGCTGAATTGCATAGGAATAAAGTTCTTCCAAACGCTCTTGATCTAATGCAGCTGCAATTAAGAGAATTAAATGAGCACCTGCAGATTTTGCTTTAAGAATTTGACTTTCGTCAATGATAAAGTCCTTACAAAGAACAGGTATACTAACACTTTTACTTACTTCCAATAAATCTACAAAGCTCCCTTTAAAAAATGGATTATCTGTTAATACTGAGATCGCGGTTGCTCCGGATTCACAATAAGATATGGCTTGAGCTTTCGGGTCTAACTCAACATTAATGTCCCCCTTTGATGGAGAAGCCCTTTTAAATTCGGCAATAATGGCAAACTCTTCACGATTCTCAAGAAGCTTTATAAACGAACGTTTTTGCCATGTAGTGACATTGGTCATAAAATCTAATTTATTTTTAAGCAGAGAAACTTCCATTCTTTTTTCTGCTAAAATCCTATCCAAAATGTTTGTCACTTAAATCACCTGCTTTTGAAATTTTCTACTGAGTTCAACCAGATCAGTAAGCTTATGAAATGCAGCCCCTGAATTAATGCTCTCCTTTGCATGGAGAATTCCTTCCTGAATCGTTTTTGCCTTCCCTGCAGTAAAAATCCCAATGCCGGCATTCAGAAGTACTGTATCACGGAATGCTCCTTTCTGACCTTTTAACACATTAACAAGAATCTCTGCATTCTCTCTTGCCTCTCCTCCCCGTATTTCTTCGTTTGAATAAACTGGTAGCTCAACTTCAGCAGGGTGTAATGTTTGCTCAGAAATATGACCATTTTCTAAAACAACCAGGTGGTTTTCACCTTGAAGGGACGCTTCATCCATATACCCTGCTCCATTTAGCACAACGGCTCGTTTTCTTCCGAGCTCCTGTAGAACTTTGGCAAATAGCGACAGTAAATCTCGACGATAAATGCCTAGCACTTGAGTTTCTAATTCAATGGGGTTTGTTAAAGGTCCGATTAAATTAAAAATCGTTGGAATTCCCAATTCATTTCTTACTTTCATTATTCTTTTCAATTGTGGATGTACATGTGGAGCAAATAGAAATGCAATACCTATCCTTCCAATCATTTCCTCAGTTATTTCTGGATCAAAGCTTAAATTGACACCAAGATGCTCCAAAACATCCGCACTCCCTGTTTTACTAGAAATACTGCGGTTTCCATGCTTCGCTACTGGAATTCCTGCACCTGCTATAACAAATGCTGATGTCGTACTGATATTAAAGCTTTTCGATCCATCTCCACCTGTTCCGCAATTGTCCATTACATTCGGAATTGGTCTATTAAATTTCAGTGATTTCCCTCTGAGGGCATTTGCTAAGCTTGCAATCTCCGAAACCGTTTCTCCTTTCGTCTTTAGCCCAATTAACAAAGCCGCAATCTCACTATCTGTAATCTCATTCGTAAATAAATATTCAGTTGCTTCCTTCATTTCTAATTCAGAAAGCGACTTTCCCTCACAAATTCGCTGAAGAATGTTTTTCATTTGTTTTCCTCCTCAATTAAAAATGCCTTTAATTTATGAAGAGTTTCCTCATATTCTTTTTCTGGAATGGATGCTTGAACAATACCAGCACCAGCCTGAATATAAGCCTTCTCTTCCTTAATCAGCATTGTTCTAATCGCGATCGCAAAATCCATATTTCCATTAGCTGAAAAATAACCGATTGCTCCTGAATAGACTCCTCTTTTTACATCCTCAAATTCGTTAATAATTTCCATCGCTCTTTTTTTCGGTGACCCAGAAACAGTGCCAGCAGGTAGGCAAGCAAGTAAAGCCTCAATAGCAGTAAGGTCATCCTTTAACTCACCACTTACCTCCGAAACCAAATGCATGACATGCTTATAAAGCTCAACCTTCATCTCTTTATCCACACTGACCGAGTTTTCCTTGCAGATATAACTTAGGTCCTTTTTTCCTAACTCTAATAACATGAGATGTTCAGAAATTTCCTTTGCATCATTCAATAATTCTGTCATAAGATCATTGTCCTCTTCTTCGGTCTTCCCTCGAGGTCTTGTTCCAGCAATTGGATTTGTACTCACTTTATCTCCATTCATTTTGATTAAGCTTTCTGGAGAAGAACCAACAATTTGATAATCACCAAAATTAATGTAATACATATAAGGGGACGGATTTTTCACTCTTAGCTTCCTGTAAAAAGAAAAGGGATCTCCGGTAAAATCTGCCTGTAATCGCTGTGAAAGAACGACCTGTGAAACTTCATTTTTTTCGATATACTCTTTTGCTTTTTGCACTCTTTCCATAAAGACTTCTTTTTTTACTGAAGCTTTAAAGGTTCTGATGACAGCATCATGTGTAATACTTTCTGTTGTCCCCAGAGTGATTTCGAGCTTTCTTTTTTCAAGTCGTTCCTTTACTTTTTCCCTATCAGTCTTATTAAAAAATGACGTACTCACTAATTTAACTTTTTGCTCAAGATGGTCGAAAACTACAGCATCTTCAAAAAACATGAAATGAACATCAGGGATTTCTAACTCATCATAAAGGACCTTACCAATATCAACATACTGTCGTATAGCATCGTAACCAACAAATCCAATAGCACCTCCACAGAAGGGAAACTGCTCAAGTCTGTTTAAACTTTGCTTTGGTAAAAGTGTCTTTAATACATTTAATGGTTTTTCACGTATTAATTTCTTGCCCTCTGGCGAAATGACGATGCATTTATCACCTTCGCCGACAAGCTCTAATATTGGATCAGCACCAATAAATGAGTAACGCCCAGATTTTTCATGTTTTAATGAGCTCTCGAATAAAAACTTCTTTCTTCCAGTCATTCGCTTGAAAATTAGTATCGGGGTCAAGGTATCTCCCTCTAGCTCTTCAATGTAATAAGGCTCAAATTCTGTCACTTTGTTTCCTCCTCGTTCTTGTAAAATAAAAAAATCCCCTATCCACACAAAAATTGTGCGAATAGAGGACATTAATAACGTGGTGCCACCTCACATTTAGAGCAATAAATAATTGCTCCCTTCTTCAAGTACGGAACCCTCACATGAGCCATAAAAAATCTCATTAACTACTCATCAGTGATGAGTTCGATACCCTATCCTTTTAACGGCGGAAACCCGTGCTTCCCTACTTAACTTCAAGAAGCCTCTCGTAAGTCCATTCCAATTGTTCTTATCGTACCGGCTCGCACCATCCCGGCTCTCTGAAACGATTTGAAGCAATGTACTCCTCTTACTCAACGATTTAAAATATGAAGTTGTTAAACACTAAGCTGAAAAATTTAAAATACAAAAAGGGTTCCCCGTCACTAAAAGGACGAGAAACCCGTGGTGCCACCTTCATTAGCTAATAAATTAGCTCACTTAACAGATATCGAAATAATAATTATTTGAATATCTGTCTCTTGTAACGATGAGACTGTTCGCCAAAGCCTACTTTCATCAAGATTGGAGCATATAGCTCCATACTTCCTAACGATTTCGGTCTGGAGGCTCAGAAGTCCATTCACAAATACATCAACACTGATTTGCACCATCCATCAGCTCTCTATAGTTGCCGTATTAGCTACTCCTCTTCGTCAACGCCGTTCACTATATTGTGTTTTATCATATTCTCAATTTTCTAAAAAGTCAAGACTAAATTACAAAAAATGCTAATTATTTTTCAAGATTGATTCAAGCTTTATTTTCCAAACATCAGCAAGTTCTTTTACTTGTAGAAAATCTGCAATTTCATTTTTATTTTTCCGATCATGAAACAATAATTGATTTCCTTTTAAAATTGAAAAATTACTTTGTGTTCTTTCAATTAATCTAAACATTGAATCCTCTGATACATGGCCCTCTTGAATAACTCTAAACAAATACCCTGTGAAACCAGTTTCTACAATTCGACTAAGCAGACGATCATCTCGGTTATGACGATTAATAGTTGAACAAGGAATCCTTCCTTGGGATACTTGAACGATCGCCTCGCCTAAAGAAAACGTATCACCAATGTAAACATCCTTCTCTAACATATTTTTCACATTAATGTTTTCTCCGAACGCAGGTCGTTTTATGTCTTTATTAAGCTCCCTTTCCCATTGCTCGTAATGTTCATACGGATATAAGCAAACTGCTCTATCAGGTCCACCATGTACATCTCGATTTGCTACGCTATCTCCAGAAAAACCATTTTTCGTTAAATAGGCCTCGCTAATAGTCTTTTTCATAATGGCAGAATTATGTGTTATCCCTTTCCAAACAAATAAATTAGGTCTTCCAATCGATAAACTGATGATTTCCCTCTCCAATGAATGCAACTCCTTTTTTACTTTCACTATATGATTTAATCCAATATTTACTACATCATAACATTTTACCAAAAAAAAAGCCTTCTACATTTAAGAAGCATTGAGAATATTAATAATAGCTTGATTACGTGTAAGGTAGGTAACATAAAATGGAGCATATTGACAAATTTTCAGGTAATCAAATTGAGGAAGTTCAAAAAAAGGGTGATAAATCCATCAATAAAAAATGGGCCATTCTTTCGCTTGCTTCTATTCCACTTGTCATGACATTAGGAAATTCTATGCTTATTCCTGTTTTACCAACAATAGAAAAAGAACTAAACATTTCATCCTTTCAAACAAGTATGATTTTAACAGTATACTCAGTAGTAGCAATCATCTTAATCCCCATTGCAGGTTTTTTGTCCGATCATATAGGACGAAAAAAAGTTATCATTCCGAGTCTCCTCATTGCTGGGATTGGCGGAATCATCTCTGGATTTGCTGCTTGGAAAATGAATGATGCATACTGGGTTATTTTATGTGGAAGAGCTTTACAAGGGGTTGGTGCAGCTGGAGCAGCTCCGATTGTTATGCCGTTAATTGGTGATATGTTCCAAAATGATGATGAGATAAGTAGCTCCCTTGGAATGATTGAAACATCCAATACTTTTGGGAAGGTTTTAAGTCCCATTCTTGGTTCTTTATTAGCTGGATTTATCTGGTTTTTACCATTTTTCGCTTTTCCTGTGTTTTGTGTCATTTCCATTTTACTTGTTTTTTTCTTAATAAAACCTCCTAAAGAACGTGAAGAACCAATACCGATTAAGCTATTTTTAAAAAATATTAAAAGGACGTTCTCTCATAACGGGAAATGGCTCTACGCTATTTTCATCATTGGTGTTATTCTTATGTTCGTATTGTTTAGTGTCCTATTTTACCTATCAGATGTTTTGGAAAAAACATACGATATTAAAAATGTAAAGAAGGGTTTTTTGCTTGCTGTTCCGTTAGGTGCATTGTGTATTGCTTCATTTTTCGCTGGTAAAATCATTAAGGAAAATAAAGTTTTGATGAAATGGATTATTTTTGCTGGAACTCTCATGACCTCCATCTCAGTAGCTATTCTTAGTTTTTCTGACGGCATGTGGTATATGCT
>JAEWIG010000327.1 GCA_023387295.1 Bacillota bacterium
ATGCTTCTCTTCGGAACTTCTTCGATTAGCTTCGCTTCATATAATAGCCCTTTATTCAAGTAATCATAGGAAAATTCCCTTGTTACACACGCAATACCTAGATTAATCCGTGCAAATTCTAGTAATAAGTCATGAGAGCCTAATTCAAATTCTGGCGATAGCTTTATTCCTTTTGATAAAAAATAATCCTCTACATACCTTCTTGAATTCGACTTTGGTTCAAAAAAGATTAGCGGAAGCTTAACTAATTCCTTCAAATGAATCGGCTTTGCTAGTATTTTTCGAAATTTATCCCCGTAAACAAAGGTATCTTGTATTTCAAAGCAAGGTCTTACCTCTAACGTCGGATCCATAATTGGAAGATTGCAAATCGCAATATCAACCCCACCTGACTTTAATAAAGCACACAGTTCAAATGTTGTCCCATTTTCAATCTTAAACTTAATATTCGGATAGCGATTATGAAACATTTCTAAATAAGGGAGCAAATAATATCTAGAAATTGTGTCACCAACACCTATCTTTAATTCTCCGGCTGTTAAATTTTTAAACTCTAAAATTTTTTCTTCGCCAACATCAATTAATTTAATCGCGGATTGAGCATACTCAAACAGAAGATTTCCTTCAATTGTTAAAGATACTCCCTTAGGTGTACGATTAAACAGACGTGTATCTAACTCTCTTTCTAATTGCATGATTGCTTGACTGACAGCGGGCTGAGTCATATAAAGCTCTTTCGCTGCCTGAGAAAAGCTTTCACTTTTTCCTACTACACAAAAAATCTTATATAAATCTAATTTACTCGCCATATAAACTCCCCTTATATCCATCATTAGATATATTAATTTTACTTATATCATTAATCCAATGTATAGTACAAGTAGAGATATAAATAACGTCATTCTCATTTTGTGAGACTAACATATGTAGTTATAAGGAGCGATTGTTTTGGAAAGAGTAGTTGGAACTGTTGTTAGAGGTCTTCGTTGTCCAATCATTAATCAGGGAGACAGTATTGAAGAAATCGTAGTAGATAGTGTGCTAAAAGCTTCAGAGGTTGAAGGCTTTCACATTAATGATAAAGATATTGTAACGATAACAGAATCAATTGTGGCTCGCGCACAAGGGAATTATGCAACAATCGATCATATTGCAAAGGATGTTCATACTAAATTTGGTGACGATACAATTGGTGTTATTTTCCCGATCTTAAGTCGAAATCGTTTTGCCATTTGTCTTCGCGGTATTGCAAAAGGAGCAAAGAAGATTGTTCTCATGCTCAGCTACCCATCTGATGAAGTTGGCAATCACTTAGTTGATATCGATTTACTTGATGAAAAAGGCGTTAACCCATGGACAGATGTTTTAACAGAAAAACAATTCCGCGACCTTTTTGGCTACAATAAGCATACATTTACAGGTGTAGATTACATCGATTACTATAAATCTTTAGCAGAAGAATACGGAGTTGAATGTGAGGTTATCTTCTCAAACAACCCAAAAACAATTTTAGATTACACAAAGAGTGTTTTAACATGCGACATTCATACAAGACATAGAACAAAGAGAATTTTAAAAGCTAACGGTGGCGAGAAAATCTATAGCCTCGACAACATTTTAGCAGAATCTATTGATGGTAGTGGCTGCAATGAAGCATATGGTCTTCTTGGATCGAATAAAGCAACAGAAGATAGTGTGAAGCTTTTCCCACGTAATTGCCAACCTGTTGTTGATAAAATTCAGCAAATGCTAAAAGATAAAACAGGAAAAACGGTTGAGGTTATGGTTTATGGAGATGGAGCCTTCAAGGATCCTGTAGGAAAGATTTGGGAGCTTGCTGACCCAGTTGTTTCACCAGCTTACACTTCCGGCCTTAACGGTACACCAAATGAAGTAAAGTTAAAATATTTGGCTGATAACAACTTTGCTCATTTAAAAGGTGAAGAGCTTAAACAGGCAATCGCAGAGTTTATTAGCAATAAAGAGGCTGACCTTGTTGGATCAATGGAAGCCCAAGGAACAACTCCAAGAAAACTTACTGACCTTATCGGTTCACTATCTGATTTAACTTCAGGAAGTGGAGACAAAGGGACACCGATTGTCTTTATTCAAGGATATTTTGATAACTATACAAAATAAATAAAACAGGAGCTGCCTATTTACTTGTGAAAGGCAGCTCCTGTTTTGCTATTTATTAAATAATGCGGACTGTTACAACGCCTTCTATCTTGTTGATTTTTTCCTCCAAATTAGGAAGGACATCACCATTTACTTTTTCATCAATATCAATGATTGTATAGGCATAATCTCCTCTACTTCTATTAACCATATCAGCAATATTTAAGTGGTAGTCTGAAATTGCTGCTGTTATTTTTCCAACCATATGTGGAATATTTTTGTGGAAAACGGTCAATCGGCGTTTTCCTGTATACGGAAGTGAGGCATTAGGAAAATTCACTGAGTTTTTAATATTTCCTGTTTCAAGGTATTCCTTTACTTGATGAGCCGCCATAATCGCGCAGTTCTCTTCAGATTCTAACGTTGAGGCACCTAGGTGCGGAATCGGAACAGCATTTTTCATTTTCAACACTTTTTCATTCGGGAAATCAGTAATATACTTACCAATTTTCCCACTTTCAAGTGCAACAGCTATATCATCTTCATTTACAAGCTCTCCGCGAGAGAAGTTCAAAATATAAGTATCCGGCTTCATAATACTAAAAGCTTCAGCATTAAACATTCCTCTTGTATCATCTGTTAATGGCACATGAACCGTAATATAATCAGCGTTTGCAAACAATTCTTCCATTGTCATCGCCCTTTTAATATTGCGAGACAATTTCCAAGCCAAATCAACGGAGATAAACGGATCGTAGCCGATAACCTCCATATCCAAATCGAGTGCATCGTTTGCTACAAGAGCTCCTATCGCTCCTAAGCCAATCACACCTAATGTTTTCCCCTTAATCTCTTTTCCGACAAATTGCTTCTTTCCTGCCTCAACTAGTTTAGGAATTTGCTCTCCTTGTCCATCTAATGTTTTTACCCATCCAAAGCCAGCAAAAAGATTCCGTGAAGCAGCCATCAATGAGGTTAATACAAGTTCTTTAACAGCATTAGCATTGGCTCCTGGAGTATTAAACACAACAATACCACGCTCTGTACATTTATCGACAGGAATATTATTTACACCCGCCCCTGCCCTTGCAATAGCCTTTAATTGAGTACCAAATTCGATAGCGTGCATGTTAAAGCTACGGACAACGATCGCATCTGGATTTTCGCTTTCATTATCAATAGTATAATGATCCTTATTAAATACTTTCAGTCCACTCTCTGCAATACTATTGAGCGTTTTGATTGTTTTTGCTTTATTTAGTGTCATTGTATTCATGCTCTTCTCCTCTTCTAATTTTTAATAGTTTTCTATTTTAATAAAAAAAGAGACTGGTGTTCTCCAATCTCTTAAGACGACAAAAATAACAAATAAATATCGTATTTGTTACTCTTCTGTCCTTTTGCCTGAGATTTTGAACCCTTCGGCGCTACAGTTTCCTGCAAACTCTCCAGAAGCTGCTCCTGTTGTAGTGTTATCCACAACAATCATAGCATCTACATATTAAATTTTGAGTAGACGAAATAGCTAACTTATAAAAATTGATGATATAGCAACGACTTCATGTCCTCTTCGATCTCCCCCTATAAGCATAAAGAGGCAAGGAATAACTCTCCCTTACCTCTTGCCCAGGCGAACGGCTATCGACACTATGTGCTCCCCCACGGTTATCCGTTTTCGCCAGTCACACACAGCCTTTTCATTTCCTTTATCTTACCAAATACTCATTACACGTTCAACTATAATTATTTTACTTTAGTGAAAATTCACTTTCATTAAAGTTGATTAGCTATTTTATTCCTATAAACACATAAAAATCAGCGTTATAATGCTTATTATAAGAATCGACGGAGTTGATTAAAATGCTCATTTTCACTTGCTCATTTTCCTTCGTAATGGTAGCCTGATCAGGTGTCATCATATTGCCTTTAAAGGCCTCATCTTCATTATCAAAAACATGGTTAAAAATATCATTTGTGTCAAAATGAATAAGTTCTTCACCAGCTTTATTTTTCACACTGATTGTAAAATAATCCCCTTCACGCTGCTTCGTGAGCGTATAGCTCTCACCGCTTTTTTCAAGCAGGATTTCTTGTACATTACTATCTGCTTGACTGTTAATATCTAAATGAACCATGAAATCGTGTCCTTCAACACTCAATACTGGATTTTGTCTCCAGTCCAAGTAAGCATATTGGCTATTCATCCCCCCACTATTCTGATAATCGTAAACGGGTTCAAATCCAAATGTCTTTTTAAAGTTATCGTAGAAAAACACTTTTTTAGGTAACCAATCAATATCATCCGTATAGTTCATATTATTTAAATAACTAGCTGTACGAGTAATGATTATCTTTTCCTCTATAGAAATACTATCATTAGGAACTACCGTATTATCTTTAAGCATATCATTTTCGACAAGTGTTTTTTCCAGCAAATTCATATGATTTACACGGCTCACCGTAAATGCATCAATTGGCGGAATAATAGAAATGGCAGAAAAGACGATTAACACAGCCGCAATTAGGCCATTTTTCTTTATCGGCAAAAAGCTAAAAATCAACCCTGCTATGAGCGCGAAAACGCCGTATAAAATTACATAGTAACGTCCATGAGTAAGGCCCAAATCTCCTATTTTCATAAACGAAGCAATCGTTTGAAAAAGCACAATAGGCACTAATACTTTCGGAAAAATTTTTCTAAAAATATTGGCGAATTGGTTCTCAATACTGCTCGCTAAAATATAAACCAAGATGACCGTAATCGAATAAGACACAAGCATTGGCTCTAATAAGTTCTCTGTCCAGAAAGCACCTCGGATATTTACAAGAAGATAGACTAAGAGAATAATTGTAAACACCGCTGTCAGTGGAATAATGATATAAGAAATCAAAATCCCTAAGTTCTTCGGACAGCTGATAGCCTTCTTTAAATTTTCCTCACGCTCAATTAATTCCTCTTTCGTTAATCCCTCATCCATTTTACCTGGATAAAATGGAGTAAACGATAAGAAAAAGATTGGCGCAAATAAAGAAATAATTAAATTCAACGTATGAGGAATCGCTTTAATATTCACATCAAAAAGGAGACTATCAGTCGCAAAAATAATTAAGCTAACGCCTCCGGAGATAACCATGGTAAAAAGAACCGTTGTGAAAAATGCTTTGAATGTCGACATAAAACTTTCATTAAACGTGATTTTACTTCTAATTGTTGGCGCCCATATGAAAACCAACGTAAGCGCAAAAATCATGACCGCTGTTTTTGTTCCGTTCTCCATACTAAAAACAGAAGCAGAACGGATAATAAAATAATAAAAGGACGCTAGCAGGATCGCGACTCCCATCGTAATGAGCCGCTCACTTGTTTTCGTAAAAAAGCGCTCATATATCTGTTGCCCTACCGCACTTAACAACGCCCCAATAATAAAGGTAAATAAATAATTGGAGTAATCCTCCATATCGTGATTAATAGCCATCACATTAACAGTGGCAGCTGCTAACAAAAATAGTAATGTTAAAGGGTATCGATCTGTAGCCTTGATAAGTCCTTCTAATTTGTTTCGTAAGCTCTCTACAACTTTCATCATACTCACCCTTTCTTGTAGAAAAAACCTATTATTAGTTTAAATTTATCAGCTTTTAACATTCTCGTCGAGGGACAACAAACCTGTCCCCATAAAAAAAGCGTGTAGACCTTAGTCCATTATGGACATGGTCTACACGCTAAATCTTATATATTATTTATTTCCACATACCAGCTTGAACCAATTTCTCTTTACTACGGAAAGCAATTACCACACAAATAATATTAATAACTAACATCACAATAAGAGCGTATAAAACTGGTGTGTAGCTACCCGCAATATCAAAAACATATCCAAACGCTGGTAAAGCAATAATAGAAGCTACTGCAAGACCCATTGATACGGTTGCGTAGATTTGACTATATTCCCTACTACCAAATAATGCGGTTGTAACAGCTGGTGCTAACGTTCCAATTGAAGCTGCTACAAAACCAAATATTATCAAAGCAATCGTAATAATAATCGCGCTTGTTGAAAAGAATAATAAACAAATAACTGAAATAATTCCCATAACCATGGCGAAAAGAGTCGTCTTCTTCGCACCGATTTTGTCACTAAACACCCCGAATACTATGGCACCAATAAGTACACCAACCATATATGCACTCATGACATTACCTACAAAGGTTACATCAAATCCTTTATCCATCAAAAAAGTTGGCATATGAACTGCAAAGCTTGCAAATGAAGTAATCATGAAAAAGAATACCATTAAAGAGATGAATGCTGCTGATTTTTTTGCCACCGCGAAAGAAATACCCATATTTTGAGCGTCGCTACTTGTATTAGCTTGAGCGTTATTTGTTTCTACCGCTCCTAAAGGAAGCAATCCTTTTTCCTGTGGTGACTTTCTTATTAATAAGAAAATAGTTGGTAACACAATAACGATAATTGCCACACCGACCATAATATAAGACTGTCTCCAACCTTGATTAGAAATCAAATTTCCGATCACAGGCTGTGCTACAACACCTATCAAACCAGTAGCCGCTCCCATAATTCCTAGAGCAAGTCCACTATGTTTTTTAAACCAACTGTTAATTAGTACTGGACCAGCTATGAGTGTAATAAATACTCCTCCGATTGCCATTGGAACAGCGAGTATATACCATCCCCACACAGAGTTCATTAATCCGAATAAAGCAAAAGAGCCTGCTTGCAGGATGATTGCAACGCTTAAAACAATGCGAATATTATACTTAGCCATCAATTTCCCGCAAATCGGCAACAATATCATTGTTACAACGGAAGACACACTTAAATATAATGTTAGATTCCCCATACCGATCCCAAGATCTTTTGATACAGGTGTTAAGAATAATCCAGCAGAATTATTAATGCCGCTTTTCCCTAAACCGACCATAACACACAATCCTACTAAAATTAGCCAAGCAAAATGTAATTTACTTTTATTTTGATTCATACTGTTGTTCTCCCTTTTCCCCTAAGATGTTTACATTAAACAATGCTGCTAAATGAAGACTTTCAATTGTATACCCCTTTTTGTACTGTAAAAATTCAAAGGGACATGGACACTCCCCTGCCCATGTCCCCAAAAAATTCTATTAAGCTTGTGCTTGAGCATTTTTCATAAATTCATTGAAATCGGCAATACTCGGATTTGCAATATAGTGGCCACCTTCAACTTGAATTGTCTGACCTGTAATATATTTTGACTCATCAGAAGCAAGGAACAGAACTGTGTACCCGATATCTTCTGGAGCTCCATTATACGGAAGCGCATTATATTTCTTGAAAATCTCTAATACTGCTGGAGGCATGTTATTTTTTGCAGCTGGAGTCAAAATAAGACCTGGTGCAACCCCATTACAGCGAATTAAATCTTTTCCATATTGTGTAGCAATATATTTTGTTAAATGAGCAACTCCAGCCTTAGATGTTCCGTATGCTGAACGAATACCATCACTCGCAAAAGCCGCCATAGAAGCTGTGTTAATAATAGAGCCGCCTCCAGCTTTAATCATGTGTGGAATCGCATATCTACTACCTAGAAGGACACTTTTCAGGTTTACGTTCATCAGCTTGTCCCATTCATCCAAGTCCATGTTAACGACATCTAAATCCTTTTTAAGATTCGTTAAGCCAACATTATTAAAAAGAACATTTAGCTTGCCAAATTTTTCGACAGCAAAATCGATAGCTGCTTTAATAGAGTCGCCGTTTCCAGCATCTAAAAATACGCCTACTGCTTCTCCACCTTGTGCATTAATAGCTTCTGCCGCTTCCTTTGCTCCTTCAACATTAAAGTCGGCAATGACTACTTTTGCTCCTTCTTTAGCTAATAATTGAGCTGAAGATAATCCAATACCAGAAGCTCCACCTGTTACTAACGCTACCTTATCTTGTACTCTTCCCATTGTTCTTTCCCCCACATCATTTAAACTATTAGTTTGTCATTTTTTTACTACTAGTAAAAACTCAGATTTTATGTATGATCTTAATTTAATTGAACAACCATCAACCATGATTGTTTGACCAATAATATCATCTGAATCCTCACTTGCTAAGAAAACTTCCACTCGGCCGATATCGCTTTCATTTTCATCCAATCTTCTTAAAGGAATCTTAGCAAGCATTCCTTGGTCGTTTCCCACCTTAGTTTCCAACATTCATACAGTGTAAATGTTTCTATATCCCAATCATAGACCTGATTGATTGATAAATCAATCAATAAATCTTCTTTTTCCAAGCCAAAATTTGCGAATAATGTTTATGCATGTATGATTGTTTAAAATTTAACCATTTATGGGATGCAGTGCTGTTATAAACGTAAAAAAAGCGTGTAGAACATAGCCCCTTTTGGACCATTGTCTACACGCTAAAACTTCATATTTTATTTAGTTCCACAAACCAGCTTTGACCATCTTCTCTTTACTACGGAAAGCAATAACTACACAAACAATACTAATGATTAACATAACAATTAGAGTATATAAAACCGGTGTGTAGCTTCCAGCAATATCAAAAACGTATCCGTATGCTGGTAAGGCAATAATAGAAGCTATTGCTAGACCCATTGATACGGTTGAATAGATTTGACCATAATCCTTACTACCAAATAATGCGCTTGTAACTGCAGGTGCTAATGTTCCGATTGATGCTGCTACAAATCCGAAGATTGCAACGGCAATCGTAAGAACGAATGAGCTTTGGGCAAAGAATAATAATAAAACAACTGAGACAATCCCTAATGACATAGCAAAAAGCGTTGTGAGCTTCGCACCAATTTTGTCACTAAAAAATCCGAATGCTAACGATCCTAGGAAAGAACCAACCATATAAGCACTCATGACTTTACCTGCAAACGTTACATCATACCCTTTATCCATCATATAAGTTGGCATATGAACAGCAAAGCTTCCGAAAGAAGTAATAATAAAGAAGAATACCGTTAATGAGATAAATGCTGCTGATTTTTTTGCCACTGAAAAGGAAATTCCCTTGATTTGAGAACCACTACCAGATTGAGCGTCAGTTCCTTTTTCAACCGCTCCTAGTGGAAGCAAACCTTTTTCCTGTGGTGACTTTCTAATGAATAAGAACACCACTGGTATGGAAACAACCATTACGAATAGACCAAGCGTTATATAAGACTGTCTCCAACCTTCATTAGCGATCATTGTTCCAATTGTCGGCTGTGCTACAACCCCTACTAAACCAGAAGCGGCCCCCAATATACCAAGAGCTAGTCCACTATGTTTTTTAAACCAACTGTTAATTAATACTGGACCAGCAACTACTGTAATAAATACTGCACCAACTGCCATTGGAACAGAAAGTATATACCAACCCCACACAGAGTTCATTAGTCCAAATAACGCAAATGAGCCTGCCATCAAAATGATTGAACCAATTAGAAGCATACGAGTATCAAACTTAGCCATTAACTTTCCACTAAACGGCAAAAATAACATTGTTACAATCGCTGCTATACTTAAATATAAAGATAAATTCCCAATACCTACCCCAAGATCTTTTGATACTGGTGTTAAAAATAACCCCGCAGAAGTATTAAGGCCGTTTTTCCCCAAACCGACCATAATACATAGCCCTAATAATACTATCCAGGCAAAATGTAATTTACTTTTTGTTTTATTCATGATTTTTATTTCTCCCTATTCCCCATAATGTTTTACAATAATAAATATAAAAGTCCCTTTGTTCTTTACTACCCCTTAAAACCCCTAACAATTACCCCTAATTATTAGTGAAAGATTATTAGGGACATAGACATTCTCATATGTCCCTAATAAGTCTATTAAGCTTGTACACTTTTCATATATTCATTGAAATCAGCAATGCTTGGATTTGCGATATAATGGCCACCCTCAACTTGAATTGTTTGGCCTGTTATATATTTAGATTCATCAGAAGCTAAGAATAAAACTGTGTACCCGATGTCTTCCGGAGCCCCATTGTACGGAAGCGCATTATATTTCTTGAAAATATCTAATACTTCTTGAGACATATTTCTTTCAGCTGCTGGAGTTAAAATAAGTCCTGGTGCAACCGCATTACAACGAATTAAATCTTTTCCGTATTGAGTCGCAATATATTTTGTTAAATGAGCAACCGCTGCTTTAGATGTTCCGTATGCTGAACGAATGGCATCGCTTGCAAACGCTGACATTGATGCTGTGTTAATAATAGATCCGCCACCTGCTTCTATCATGTGTGGAATCGCATATCTACTACCTAGAAGAACACTTTTTGTATTCACATTCATTAATCTGTCCCATTCATCCAAGTCCATATTAACGACGTCTAAGTCCTTTTGTAGATTCGTTAAACCAACATTATTAAAAAGGACATTTAGCTTGCCATACTTTTCGACAGTAAAATCAACAGCCTCTTTAATAGAGTCAGCGTTTCCAGCATCTAAAAATACGCCTGCTGCTTCTCCGCCTTGTGCAATGATTTCTTCTGCTACTTGCTTTGCACCATCAACATTAAAGTCAGCTATAACTACTTTTGCACCTTCTTTAGCTAATAATTGTGCAGTAGATAGACCAATACCAGAAGCGCCACCTGTTACTAAAGCTACTTTCCCTTGTACTCTTCCCATTTTTCTTTCCCCCTATTTTTTAAAATTTATATCATAAAATAGATTTATATCTATAAAACTACAAACTTAAACTTAAGCGTTATCTTAATTTAATTGATCCGCCATCAACCATGATTGTTTGACCAGTAATATAGTCTGAATCATCACTTGCTAAAAATACTGCCACGCGACCGATATCATCTTCAATTTCGCCAAGTCTTCTTAAAGGAATCTTAGCAAGCATGCCTTGATAGTATTCAGGATTTTCTTCTGCCCATTGCAGCATGCCAGGTGATTTAGCAATTGGAGAAATAATGTTTACATTAATCCCGAATGGACCAAACTCATTTGCTGCTACACGTGTGATTCCACGAATTGCTTCTTTTGCAGCTGCATAAGAACCTTGATTAACATCTCCATTAATCCCTGCACCTGAAGAAAAGTTAATGATTTTCCCTTTTGTTTCTTTCAGATATGGCAATGCTGCTTGCATAAAGTAAAATGTTGGATAGAATCCAGTATTAAAAGATAAATCAAGTTCTTTTTGCGTTGTTTCAGCAATAGATGCCATTTTTGAAGCATGAGCATTGTTTACTAAAATATCAATTTTTCCGAATTTATCAGCAACTTTTTTGACAACGTTTCCAATTTTATCATGTTCAGCAAGGTTTGCTTGAATGAAAATAGATTCTGGCTGATACGCTTGTAACTCCTTAATCGTTTCCTTACCCGCTTCTTCGTTTAAATCGATTATGGCTACTCTTGCCCCTTCTTTAACAAAAGCTAGTGCCATTCCTTTACCGATGCCACCTGCTCCACCAGTAATGATTGCTGTTTTTCCTTGAAGTCTAGTCATTTCCCCATCTCCCTTTTGTTACATTTGCATAGTGTTAACATTGATTACAATATCAATATAACTAATGTTGATTGATTAATCAATCGAACTGCTCACTTTTTTAAAAAATTATTTCTTTACTGTAAATGCATAAATTATTTATTTTTCACTATTTTTAAAAAACAAAGTGCTATAATAAGCGTAATTAGCTGAATAATAGGGGGATGAATGTATGACAAAGCGCAAAGAACAACTTAAAATCATCCGTGATCAACGCTCGGAGGAACTTAGTAATGCCGCATTAAATATATTCGCACGTAAGGGATTTGCTGCAACGAAAATTAGTGATATTACTTCATCAGCCAATTTAAGCTATGGATTGTTTTATCATTACTTCCAATCAAAAGAACATCTATATGTGACTCTGGTTTCGAGCATACTTGATTTATTTATTGA
>JAEWIG010000353.1 GCA_023387295.1 Bacillota bacterium
ACAAATGTAGATTGAACATATCCTTATTGAGGGGTTTGTTAAGATGAGCAAGCTTTTAATATAAATATATAATTTAGTGTCGGTTGCTATGTGTAGTGTAAGTTCTCTACAAATGATGAGAAATTAACTATATGAAATTAGCAACCGATTTTTTGATGGTAAGAGCCCCATTACACCGATTCATAATATGCTCCACCAAAAGGAACAAAGAATTTTTATAGTACGATTCTTAGAGTGTATTATATAACACACTAAATCGTGTGCTATGCTCCAATTCATCCACCATTGCATAAAAGAAGGTATCCTTCACTAATTGATCACTGCTCGATAACTTCATATCACGGTAAAATTCAGCAGCTTCTAATTCATCCTTTAATGCCATAAGGATCCCTGTTTTATAATTAGGATATTGAACAGGCTTTATCTGATAATGTGGCGCTTTCCCGGTAAAATGCTTATATAGTTTCGAAAAGGCTTGGAAATGCTTTAGTTCATCATCATGAGCATGCTTAATAAACTCTCGATGCATTTCATTTGGAGCTTCCTTTAGTAATCGAGAATAGAAATCAGCTGCAGTTGCTTCATCGACAATTGATTTGTAAATATTTTTATCTAATTGTTTTATCGATTGTTTACCTAAAATCGGTAAATAAGGGATGTTGAAATCCATATTTCGAACAGACGAAGTTTGATACATCGTATTATTTGCTTGATATGGTGCCACTCGATAACCATATGGATAAAAATTGTACATAATCCTACGCCTCACTTTTTAGATTATTCTTCAATAGCCTATGTTAGTTCCGTGAAAAAGGTACTTCTGTTTATGGAGTTCATTAAATGAAGATAGGTTTAATGTATTGAAAAAGATATGAATGTAAAATAAACTTAAATAAGGAAAAAAATGAATAATATTTAGAGCGGAAGGTGGTAGATTGAAGAAAGGTAATGCGAATTATCTAAAATGGAGTAGAAGACATTGATGATTAACTTTGGAGGAACCGAATGAGAAAAGTATTTATTGCTGTTGGCTGTTTTTTTATTGCAATTGCTGCGTTTTTGTATGCGACAAGACATATTACAGCGGCTATTATAAGTTCGTATATGAATAATACGCAAGCGAATTATTATGAAGGGGCTTATGCTTTAGTTGGTTTTGGGATGCCATTTTGGATAATAGTTGCCCTTCTTTCAGGAGTCACATTCCTCATCGGTGGGATTTTTCCTTTTATAAAAGAGAGATTCTACTACTCTCAAAACCAGCAAAATCTGAATAAAAGTAACAATAGATAATAAAATCCAGATGACCTCTTTTTAAGTGAGGAAATCTGGATTTTTTCACTTTCACCTTATATTGATTTTACAGCAACAATTTCTTGAAAACGATTAACCGCTATTTTCGGATCAACAGAGAAGCCTTGCTCATTCATCGTCTCTCCAATCAGGACAATCGCTTTTTCTAGCATTTCAATCGTCGCATTTCCCATATGACCAATTCGGAATGCTTTACCAGCTAAATGAGCGAGTGCACCTGCGACAATTAGGCCTTTTTGTGATAGAGAGTTACGGAAAGCAATATCGTCCATTCCTTCTGGATATAGAATACAGCTTAATGTTGAAGCGGCGACATCTTCCTCTGCTAATGCTTTCATTCCGTAAACAGCAAGTGCTGAACGGACAGCTTTTCCAAATGCTTCATGACGATTATAACGATTCGCTAATCCTTCTTCTAACACTAACCTCATGCCTTCATCATAGGCATAAATTAGATTAACTGGAGGTGTAGCAAAATATTTACTTGGGTCATTCATAATCGGTATCCAATTATAAATATCACAATAATAAGCAGAGGCTTTTTCAATTTTTTCACGTGCTGCAAGCGCTGTTTGGTTAAAGGCAACGATTGCAAGCCCAGGTGGCACTCCAATAGCTTTTTGGGAGCCAGTTAAAACGACATCGATTTTATAATGATCTGCTCCGTATGTTTTCCCCATATCTTCATCCATAGCTGCAGTTGCACAAACCCCGTCAAGGATGACAAGTGCACCGTGTTTTTTGATAACGGGTACGAGTGCATCTAAATCTGCTGCTACACCTGTCGAAGTATCTGCATGAGTAATCGTAACGGCTTTATATTTTCCACAAGATAGCTTTTCCTCAACTGCATCAGGATGAACCTGTTTTCCCCATTCCGATTGAAGTACATCCACATGAATGCCAAATGCATCAGCTAGTTTAATAAAACGATCACCGAAAAACCCTTGGCTGATAATTAAGATTTTCTCTCCTGGTGCTACTGTGTTAATTAGAGCCATCTCCATGGCAAGCGTTCCAGAACCAGCGACAACAAATACCTCTCCGTCAGTATTAAGCATTTTCCTAGTCTTCTCAATCGCACTTTTGTAAATAGCAACGAATCTTGGGTCTGTATGTCCTCTTGTTTCTTGACTGAGTGCATCATAAATAGAATCAATCACTGGAGTCGGGCCAGGAATAAGTAGCATATCTTCGTTCCGCATTTATATCCTCCTTAATATTTGTAAAATTATGAACCCTCTGTTGCTATTTATTCGCTACCTTATTGGGAACTCCTTCTTTTCAGGAAAGTCAGTTTATATAGTAGTAGACTGAGAAGTTACTTATTAACGATTTATTTTTGATAGAATTTTTGGCGTATTTGGTTCAGTGGCGATGGATAACCATGGTCTATTTCCTTGCCACCGAACATTTACAGAGGTGCAAAAGGCTTCAGATAAATAAGAATCGGTAATGATTTCATGCTTTGGACCAGATGAGATAATTCTTCCATTGTGAAGCAGGAGAACGTGTGTGATTTCTTCAACGAGCTCCTCGATATGATGGGTGACATAAATTAAGTGGCAATGGTTGTTAGTCGTAATGTCCTTCATAATAGCCAATACTTGTTCACGAGATAAAATGTCTAACCCTGAACAAGGCTCGTCTAAAATAAGGATTTCCGGATTACTCATTAATGCTCGAGCAATTAATACTCTTCTCTTTTCACCTTGTGATAGTAAATGAAACGTTTTTCCCTTTAAATAATCGAGACGAAGGTTACTAAGTAGGAAATTTGCTTTTTCTAAATCACCTTCTGAAACTTCCTCGTACAATCCAACCGAAGCAAACTTTCCACTTAAAACAATCTCTTCAATCGTTTGAAAATTTAATGTTGGTGAGAAGCGATCGAATGAACTGCTGACAAAGCCAATTTTCCTACGGAGCTCTGGTAGGTTTGTACGGCCAAATTGACAGCCAAGCACTTCGACCTGTCCTGTCGTCGGAAATTGATATCCAGTCACAATATTGAGTAAAGATGTTTTCCCTGAACCATTTAATCCAAGAACAGCCCAATTCTCATGTTGGTTAATTTCCCAGGTTATATCACTTAGGATTTCTTGTCCCGATCTGCGCCATGATACATCCCTGAAGGATAAAACTTTTTCCAAAAGTAAAACCTCGCTTTCTAGTAAACATGCATTTCTTTTTATTTTAATCTGAATATTCTTTTTATGAAATGATGAAAATTAGAAAAGGGCAGATTATTTGACTAAAGTGAGATAAAATGGTTTTTTAAATTATGCAATTGTTTATGAAATTGATTTCTACTTAGAATGAAGGCCTTTAATAAAAGTGTCGATTAGAATGGTTAGGCTCTTATTC
>JAEWIG010000384.1 GCA_023387295.1 Bacillota bacterium
TTACGATTACTTCGTTAACATAAGACGAAACTTCCATCAGGGACGAATTTTCCACTGATGGTTAGTTGAGTCAATCGGGCACTTACGGGCTGTTTCTTTTATAGCTATATTTATATAGAGGATACATACAGCCCGTTAGTCGCGGTCGAGGCTTGCTCAATGAAACCGACGAGGATTTTTTACATTTAACTCTATTCATAGTAATTAGATAAACTTTTGTTATTATAGCATATTTAAGGTTGATGATCATTTTACCAAGCGTAATATTATGGTATGTTTAAAACATAGTTCACTACGGTTTACATAAAAGTAAAGCGCGGTTCTGTTTTGAGGTGAGATTTATGAGTATTAAACCATTAGCATATCGGATGCGGCCAAGAACCATCGAAGAAATCATTGGGCAGGAGCATCTTGTAGCTGAAGGAAAAATTATTAATCGAATGGTTAAAGCGAAGCAGCTTTCCTCGATGATCCTATATGGACCCCCAGGAATTGGAAAAACTTCGATTGCCAGTGCGATTGCTGGCAGCACACGCTTTGCATTTCGCAATTTAAATGCTGTTACGAACAATAAAAAAGATATGGAAATTGTCGCAGCCGAAGCAAAAATGTCTGGCAAGGTCATTCTTCTTCTTGATGAAGTCCATAGACTCGATAAAGCGAAACAAGACTTTCTTCTTCCGTATTTAGAAAATGGGATGATTACGTTAATTGGTGCAACAACAAGCAATCCATATCATGCGATTAACCCCGCCATTCGTAGTCGTTGTCAAATTTTCGAGCTAAAGCCTTTGTCAGTGGAGAATATTAAAGAAGCTCTGCTCCGTGCAATTGAAGATAAAGAGCGTGGCTTAGGAGATAAGGATATTACAATTAGTGAAGAAGCACTAACTCATTTTGCCACGGCATCCAATGGAGATGTTAGAAGCTCACTAAATGCGTTGGAATTAGCTGTTTTATCGACTATTCCAGATGAATCAAATAGTATTCAAATCGAACTATCAGCTGCCGAAGAGTGCATGCAGCGAAAAAGCTTAACACACGATAAAGACGGAGATGCCCATTATGATGTTCTCTCGGGTTTTCAAAAGTCAATTCGCGGAAGTGACGTGAATGCTGCCTTACACTATTTAGGAAGATTAATTGAAGCAGGCGACTTAACGAGTATTAGCAGAAGACTGCTCGTAATCGCTTATGAGGACATTGGTCTTGCTTCTCCTCAAGCAGGGGCGAGAACTTTAGCAGCGATTGAAACAGCAGAGCGTATTGGGTTTCCGGAAGCACGTATTCCTCTTGCTAATGCGGTCATTGAGCTTTGCTTGTCACCTAAATCGAACTCTGCAATTGTTGCGATTGACAATGCCCTTGCGGATATTCGTTCTGGAATAAGCGGAGAAGTACCTGACCATTTAAAAGATGCACACTACAAAGGAGCAAAAGAGCTCGGTAGAGGAATTGATTATAAATATCCCCATGATTATGAATCAGGGTGGGTTAAGCAGCAATACTTACCCGATAAAATCAAAAACAAAAAATACTATCAGCCGAAGAAAACAGGGAAATTCGAACAGGCATTATCGGTTGTTTACAATAATCTTCAAAAATAGCATAAAAAACACAAATAGGACTCAAGAATACACTTTGTTCACAAACTTTATCTAAAACAAGTCGTTTTCCTTTATGAAAACGACTTGTTTTTTGTTATTCCTCTAATTTTCCAGTTTGTGTTTTCTCATTTTTTGAATTAACTTTTAGAACAGAAGCTAGTGTAAATATCATGCTTCCTACTCCAATCCATACAAGGGTAGATAAAGAGGAACTCCAAGTCGAAGACGAAATGATGGTTGAAATGTCCCAAATTGCAAAACAGAACTTCCCAAGTGTTATCGAAGCACTCGAAAAAAACTCACCGATTGCCACACCTATTCCCCTTACAGTTTCAATTTTTGAATATCTAAATAAAAATAGTGATTTTATGAGAGCTGTGTTAGGTCCAAAAGGAGATTTATCATTTCAAACAAGACTGAAGGATTTTATGTGGAAAACAATGTTTGGAAATGAACCAAACGCATTAATTAAGGAGGAAAAGTTACTTGTACCAGCACAATATTTAACTTCTTATGTTGCATCTGCTCATATTGGTGTAATTCAACAATGGTTAGAAAGTGGAATGAAAGAATCTCCTCATGAAATGGCACGAATCCTGTCAACCATAACAGTAAATGGACCATTTTTTGCAGCTGGGCTAAAAAAATAGATAAGTCCAAGCAAAAAGGACAGTGCCTTAGAAAAATAGATACTGTCCTTTTATTTTTACATACTAGTTTATCAAAACTGGCCAGCTTCATACTTAACTGATAATGGTTCAATCAGCATCCCATTAATTGACAGATTCTATTAATTTCGCAATATAATATACACTAAATAAATAATGTAAACCGCAGCAAGCACCAAGCCTTCACGCTTTCCAACTTTGAAACCGGTCCTTGAGAAAATCAATAATACTACAGTTAGTACAATCATAAACACGACATCCATAAATACCTTATCGTTCACCGCTAATGGAGAAATGACAGACGAGGCACCTAGTACAAAGAGAATGTTAAAAATATTACTCCCTACAATATTCCCCAACGCAATTTCACTTTCTTTTTTCAATGCCGCTGAAATAGATGTGACAAGTTCAGGAAGAGATGTTCCTATTGCAATAATCGTTAGCCCCACCAATGTTTCACTCATGCCAAGAGAGTAGGCAATTT
>JAEWIG010000007.1 GCA_023387295.1 Bacillota bacterium
CGGATTTTCATTTTAAAAGGTGGACCTGGAACAGGTAAATCGTCGCTTATGAAGGCAGTTGGAGCGGAATGGGTAGAAAAAGGATACGATATAGAATATATTCACTGCTCCTCTGACAATAATTCGATTGATGGAGTAATTATTTCTGAACTTAAAGTCGGAATTGTAGATGGAACAGCTCCTCATGTCATCGAGCCGGTTGCACCTGGCGTTATCGAAGAATATGTCAATCTAGGTGAAGCGTGGGATTCAAAAGCGCTAGCAAATAAAAAGACTGAAATTCTGCGGTTGAATAAGTTAATTAGCCAGTCATTTGCCGCTGCATACGCGAGTTTTGCGGAATCATTGGAGTTCCATGATAAATGGGAAAAAATTTATATCGATAATATGGATTATCATAAAGCCGATAAGTACACAGAAAAGCTAATAGGGCAGTTGTTTAGAAATATGAGGTTAAATAAGAAGCCAGATATTCGACATCGTTTTTTAGGTGGAGCAACACCAAATGGCGCGGTCAATTTTGTGCAAAATTTAACGGAAGATATTAAAAAGAGATATTTTGTAAAAGGGCGTGCAGGTACAGGAAAATCCTTTATGCTGAAAAAAATCGCTGCAGAAGGAGAGAAGTGTGGATTAGATATCGAAATTTATCATTGTGGATTTGACCCTCACAGCTTAGATATGCTCATTTTTCGAGAGCTAGGGATTGCGATTTTCGATAGCACGGCACCACATGAGTATTTTCCAGAAAGAGCGAATGATGAAATTGTTGATATGTATGAAATTGCTGTCATGCCAGGGACGGATGAGATATTTTCTGAACAAATAAAAGAGATTAGACAAAAGTATAAGGGGAAAATGGAAGAAGGCACTGCTTGGTTGGCTAAAGCGAAGGCTTATCATGATGAACTAGAAAAGATATATATCCATGCTATGGATTTTAGCATCGTCGATCGATTAAAAAATAATATTCGAACAGAAATTGCAGAGATCGCTAATCAATAATTTCAGGTATGTCATTGGTTTTCGAAAAAGCAAACATTTTTCTAGGCTCCTGCATACATTAAAGGGAATGAATGACGAGAGGAGATAAAATGAATGGATTTTCGATACTATCCTTATCCAAATCCTTTTTATGATGTAAGCCAAATTTCTGACGATAGAATTTTTCCGGGAGGCGGAATGGGTGGGCCACCTAGTGGACCTCCATCAGGTTTCCCAGGCTTTCCTGGACAGCAATTCCCTGGGTTTCCTCCAGGCCAACCGCCAAGTTCTCAGCCAGGTGGAGGAGGGCAACAAGGTGGACCACCTTCCTCACCTCCACCATCATTTACACCACAAATGCAACAACAGCAAGGTGTTTCTACTTTCGCTGTAGATCCAGGGGCAATAAGAGGCTGCTTATTCCGGTATACTTTTGTGTGGCTTAACAACGGTCGTAGTTTCTGGTTCTATCCAACATTTGTAGGAAGGAACTCCGTTGCTGGCTGGCGCTGGAGAAACTTCCGCTGGGTCTACTACGGTACAGACCTCCGAAGAATTCGCAACTTCCAATGCTTCTAAATCGGGTGCCAAATCGGGTGCCAGGCACCACAAAAGGACAGATCCTATTAAATTGTCCACCGATGGTGCCTGGCACCATTGGTGGACAGTTCGGCTGTTTTGTACGCGTGGAGAGGACAGTGTGATAAGAGGACACTTTGTATGATTGATAAATGAATTGTAATGGGAGAAGACAGATTTTTAGGAATCTGTCTTTTTTTGTCCCCAGATTTAACCGGCTACCTACGAGTATGAGAGATAAATTGCATTAAAGAACTACAAGGAAAAACAATACAAATTTATCTTAAATTACTAATTTATGCTAAAATATGAAATAGTCAAAAAAGAAGTAGGTGTAGGGATGCCAAAGTTTCGTATTTACTGGACTTTTACAAAAAAAGCCTTTCTTCGCTCCGCTGTATATCGGTTTGATGTATGGTCAAGACTTAGTGCCAATCTTATCTTTCTTCTTATGTGGGGATCAATTTGGACAGCATTGTATGCGGGAAGAGAAGAAGCAGGAGGCGTCAGCTTCGGTTCGATGATTACATATATCGTGGTTAGCCAGTTTCTAACTGGGGCGAACGGAGCAGGCACACCATTGTGGGAAATTCAAGAGAAGGTTAGATCAGGAGATATAGCGCTGGAATTAATGCGCCCATTTGATGTTCCACTCCGTTATTTATTCGCGGATATTGGGAGTGTTGCTTTTTATATCATGACGGCTCTCGTGCCGATATATACAATTTTATTTATTTTTATGGATTTGACCCTGCCAACCAATTGGCTAACATGGGTTTGTTTTATTTTTGCTGGGTTAATAGGGTTTTTAATCCGCTATTGCATTGAAATGTCCTTTGGGCTTCTTTCCTTTTTCCTCGTTGAAACAGGTGGGATTCAAGATATTTTTTATTTTGCGATTTCCTTGCTGTCAGGATCTGTTATTCCACTGTGGTTTTTTCCTGATTGGCTGGCAAAAATAGCTATCTATCTTCCGTTTCAAGGAATCTATTACATTCCAAATGCTATTTTTATTGGGGAAATAGCAGGAATAGACATATTATTTTCAATGGGCTTACAGCTTTTCTGGGTTTTCGTTTGTTATCTCATTTTACGACTTATTTGGAATAGAGCATCACATAAAGTCGTCGTGCAAGGAGGTTAGTAGATGGCTATAGTGAAATACATTGACCTCTACTTTAAGCTTGTCGGAGCTGGAATAAGAGCACAGCTGCAATACCGTTTTGCTTTTATCATGCGAATTGTAGGTATGCTTACGGCTTATTCAGGAACTGCAATCACGATGTGGGTTATGCTTTATCAATTTCAGGAGCTGGGCTCGTGGAATTTTTATGAGATGCTCTTTCTATTTGCGATACCCATTCTCTCTTGGGGATTTTGTATTATTTTATTCTTTCATTTCAGAAGTCTGGATACATACATTTTAAATGGTACCTTTGACCGTTTTTTAGTACGACCTATTAATCCATTTTTTCATTTCATGGCGATGAAGTTTGATGTTGCTTCCTTTGGACAGTTTATTTTTAGTATCGTGATCTTCCTTTGGGTAAGCTTTGAATTGAATATTAGCTGGACGCTAGGAAAAAGTTTGTTTTTACTCGCGTCTGTTATTGGAGGGGTACTTATTCAAGGGGGACTTCTCGTTATCATTTCCGCCATTGCTTTTTGGACTACGAAATCGGAACAATTTTATTGGGTGGCGATGTATCCGGTTAGAAATTTAATCAACTATCCATTAGTCATTTATCCGAAAATCGTTCAATGGATTGCTGCTTTCATCATTCCGTTTGCATTTGTAAACTATTTTCCAGCAGCTGTTATTCTAGAAAAAGAAATTACGCTTTTTCCAGCTTATATCGGTTATTTTTCTCCAATAGTAGGGCTAGTATTTTTCACCATTGCCTATTATATTTGGATGCTTGGATTAAGCCGTTATAAAAGTACAGGTTCATAGTTTAGGGGGGAAACAATGCCGATCATTGAGGTGGAAAATTTAAAAAAGGACTTTATGATTGCTAAAAGAGAAACGGGGATCGTTGGAGCACTGAAAAGTATCGTTAAACGAGAATATATTAAAAAAGAGGCGGTAAAAGATATAAGCTTTTCAATTGATGAAGGGGAAATCGTCGGCTATATCGGTCCAAATGGAGCGGGAAAATCAACAACCATCAAAATGCTGACAGGAATTTTAGTGCCAAGCTCGGGGAATGTCCGTGTGAAGGGCGTTGTTCCTTATGAAAATAGGCAGGAAAATGCGAAAAATATTGGCGTTGTATTTGGACAAAGGACGCAACTATGGTGGGATCTGCCGACGATCGAGTCCTTTGAACTGTTAAAAGAAATTTATCAGGTTTCGAATGAACGCTATAAAGAAAATATGGCTACATTTACGGACATTCTTGGCCTGGATGAGTTTTTGAATACACCTGTTAGACAATTATCTCTTGGTCAAAGAATGAGGGCAGATATTGCAGCCTCATTATTGCATGATCCGCCTATTTTATTCCTTGATGAACCAACAATTGGTCTAGATGTTGTTGCGAAAGAAAAAATGCGCACGTTTATTAAGGAAATTAATCAAGAACGAAAAGTAACGGTCATTTTAACGACGCATGATATGGAGGATATTGAAAAGCTCTGTGAACGCATGGTGCTAATTGATCATGGCATAAAGGTGTATGACGGAGAAATAGCCACTGTAAAAGAAAAATTCGGTAAGACCCGCACACTCATTGTCGATTTAGAAGAATCTCGCAATCCACTTAATTTAACAGGTGGAGAAATTTTTAAAGAAGAAGGCAGTCGTTTTTGGATCCGTTTTAACCGTACTGAGGTGTCAGCTTCAGAACTAATTACACAAATTACAAGGACGCATAATATTAAGGATTTAACCGTTGAGGAGCCCGAGATCGAGTCGATCATTAGCCGGATTTATCAGGATGGATTTCAGGATCTGCCAGAGATAGTTAAGGTATAAGGAAAGGGAGCCTCCTCTGTGTAAAACTAAATCGTCGTCGAATTTATTGAACAAGCCTACGAAGTAAACACTAGCGCAGAGAAATGAATCCGACGACAGTTAGCTTATCTACTACACCTGAAGCTCAAATTGCTGTTCAGCAAGCTCGCGGTAAAGTGGGTGGGAGTCAAACAATTCCGCATGAGTTCCTATCCCAGAAATACTGCCACCTTCAATAACGGCAATTTGGTCAGCATCAACAATTGTCGATAAGCGATGAGCAATGACAAGTGTTGTTCTTCCTTGCATTAATTGCTTAAGAGCCTTCTGTACGAGCTGCTCAGATGAGCTATCAAGGTTGGATGTTGCTTCATCGAGTAGAAGAATTTTCGGATTGCGAATAATGGCCCGTGCGATGGCAATTCGTTGTCTTTGGCCACCAGATAGTTTAATGCCTCTTTCACCAACTTCAGTTTCATAGCCATCTTGTAGCTGTTGGATAAATTCCGCAGCATTGGCAAGCTCAGCTGCTCGCTTAATTTCTTCATCCGAAACTTCTCTTTCAATGCCGTATTTAATATTATCTCTTATCGTTCCAGACATGAGTGGGCTTTCCTGTGACACATAGCCAATTTGACTTCTCCAAGAGCGGAGATTGAAATCTGTGATGCTCGTTTCTCCAAGCTTGATTTCACCTGAAACAGGCTGATAAAAACGCTCTAGCAAGGCGAATAGTGTCGTTTTTCCACTTCCGCTTGGTCCAACGAAGGCAGTTGTTTTGCCTGCTGGAATCGTAAGCTGAATGTTTTTGATAATAGGTTTATCCTTGTAAGAGAATGATAGATTTTGAAAAACAATGTTTTTAGTGGCATTTTCCACGTCAACATTCTCTTTTGTTGCCTCTCTTTCTAACCCAAGAATATCTTGAATTCGCTCCGTTGCACCAATAGCTTTTTGGAAAGCGGTGAAAAACGATGCCATTTGGGTAAAAGGAACAACTATTTGGAACATGTAAATAATAATCGCAACAAGGGAACCTGCTGATAAATCACCAGATGCCACTCGAACGCCTCCATACCCGATTAAAATAACAAGGACGAGCATCATCACAAAGGTCATAAAGGGAGAGATGATGGCAAGAATTCTTGCTTCTTTGAGACCGTATTTAAACAAATGCTTTATGCCCTCTTCTCCACGTGCCATTTCTGTATTTTCCGCATGATAGGCCTTTACAAGTCTGATATCAGCAAGAACACGACCGAGGTTTCCAGAAAAATGGGCCATTTCATCTTGGGTAGCCATCGAGATTTTGTACATCTTTTGCCCAAGTGGCATAATAACCAGAACTGAAATTGGAACAGCTATTATCATGATTAACGTCATTTTCCAATCGATTAATAGGAGAATGATAACGGCTCCAATAATTGAAATTAAGCCGGTGATAAACGTAATTAAATGCTGAGTAATCAAGTTTTTTACAATATTTGTATCCTGTGTGACCCGACTCATCGTTTCCCCAGATTGATTTTTATCGAAAAAAGGAATAGGGAGGAAGAGAATTTGATTCCAGAGTCGTTTTCTAATGGAGGCTACGATGGATTCTCCGATATACGTCATGAAATAATAAGAAAAACCCGCTGAGATAGTCTGAACGATAAAAGCCACTGCCAGCAGAATAATCACTGACGTTTCTAGTGAAGAAACGGAAAGCTGGTCAACTAAGTTTTTTGTAAAAAGTGGAACAATCAGTCCAGCTCCTGTTTCAAATAAACTTAAAGTAATAGCGATAATAAAAATTAATTTCGGTGGATTGGATTCTTTAAGCAATTGCCAAAAGGTTTTCCAGTTTGCCTTCGTGATCTGACTGCTTTTTTCCGCCTCATTCATCAGGAATCATCCCTTTCTTTTTCATATAAACTTCCATTGCCTTTCCAGTCCATTCTTCTTCTTCAGCTGATAGAGGAGAATAGAATAGCTGTGAATCTACTTCAATCTCTACGTCCGTTGCTATTAACTCCAAAATAAGCTCCATGTTATTTCCAGTTAATTGCTCTACAAGCTCCATGTATTCGTGAATCAATGACTGAACTTGGTCGCTAGCAGGATCTTGACCATATACTTGTTTTAATTGAGCTAAAATTAAATGAGCTTTTTTGTTTATTTCGAGCTGTTTTTCTTCTGGAATATTGTATAGTTCCTCCACTTTTTCCTCTGATAGATAGCCTTTCATCCATTCTTTTTGTTCCTTTTCCATTTGAATGTTTTGAATGAGTGAAACAAAGATCGAAGAATCGACCTCTTCTTGGTCTTCAACCATATGAAGTGCATGGTCTAACGCACGAATAACATTTTCAAGTTGCAGTTTTCTTTGCACCATTTCATCCTTTAAAAAGGAAAGAGAATCCTTCAAGTGCCAATTTGTAAAATGAAGAAATTCATTGATTTTTTCTAATGAATAACCGAGAAACTTGAGAGAAACAATTTTTTGCAATGTAATTAAATCGTCATCTGAATAATATCTCCTCCCCGTTTCTGTTATGAAAGTGGGTTTTAATAATCCGATTTCATCATAATAACGAAGAGTTCTAATGGTCGTACCAGTTTTCTTGGCAAATGCACCAATCGAATAAGTAGCCGTCATCTAAATCCGCCTCCTTTTCTATATTTTAATCATAAAACCTAACGTTACGTGAGATGCAAGAGAAAAAATAAAAAAACAATAATGAAATTCTGTGATAATTTTCTGAAAAATGTTAAAATTAAAGAGAGGAGTGATGATAAAATGTGGTTTTTACTCATTTTTTGTTTGTTGTTACTCGGGATTGGTGTATTAGTTGATTGGTGGAATAAAAAGCATGGGCTCAGGAACTTTGACCCTGAAGAAAATGAAAAGCATGTTTCAGATTCAGAAAGAGCTTATATCGAATCTTATATGCATAATTTAAGAGATGATCATAATAACGGACCGTTTTAAGGTTTAGCATTTTTTCGTCAGGAGGCATATCTGCAATGAGCGGGAATGCCTCTTTTTATGAAATAATCGTAGCATGCCTAGTACAAAGGAGAAGCAAATATGATTCAACTACTAATCAATTTCTTTGAGCAAAATCGAGACAAAGATAAAGCCATTCCGATGGAAAAATACATGAAGAATCATTTTCCTTTTCTCGGAATTAAAACACCGGAAAGAAAACAATTAATGAAACAATTTTACGCAGAAAGTAGAATCTTAAAGGAAGGTTTTCAATCTGATTTCGTAAAGGCACTGTGGGAGAAAGAAGAAAGAGAATACCAGTATGCGGCAATTGATTATATTAGCCGGTCCTTGAAAAAATTAGATAAGACAGATCTACCATTAATAGAGCAATTAATCGTAACGAAATCATGGTGGGATACAGTGGATTTACTTGCCACAAAGCCAGTTGGAACAATTGCGGCTAAGCATCCAGAAGTCATTCCGGAAACGATTAACGCTTATGCTTATGGAGAGCATATATGGCTACGAAGAACCGCCATCCTTTTTCAACTCAAATATAAAGAACGTACTGATGAGGCGCTTCTATTTCGATATATTCAGCAAAACAAAGATAGCAAGGAATTCTTTATTCAAAAAGCGATTGGCTGGGCATTAAGGGAGTATTCCAAAACAAATCCTGCTTCAGTAAAAGCTTTTATCGAATCGACTTCTTTACCGAAACTAAGTGTTAAGGAAGGAAGTAAATACCTTTCGTAAATGGTTGGAAAATCTGGTCACACGATTACGAATGGGGTAATAAAAAACGTATTCCTTTAGTAATATACAAGGAGTGAAGGCATGAAACATATTTTATGGGGTCTTTTGTTTGTTGTTGTGTTGGCTACTGGTTGCTCTAATGAAGGGAGTAACAATGCTAGAGATATAGAGGACAAGCCGGTAAGCGATCCTCGGTTTGTGCCAGAACTTATTGCGGAAGAATTGCAAATACCTTGGTCGATTGATGAAGAAAATTGCATTTTTTATCTATCGGAACGACCAGGTCATATTGTGACAATCGAAAACGGAAAAATAAATCGTCAGCAAGTCATCTTGGAAAAAACACTTTCTAATGCTTCTGAAGCAGGCTTGCTTGGTTTTGTGCTTGCGCCTGATTTTTCAAATTCAAAAGAGGCCTTTGCTTACTACACGTATGAGGATAGCTCTGGTCAATTTAATCGAATTGTTGTACTCAAGCAGGAGAATAATGCTTGGAAAGAGACGAAGATTTTGCTTGATAAAATTCCAAGTGGTCATGTTCATCACGGTGGGAGACTGAAAATCGGTCCCGATGGAAAGCTGTATGCAACGACTGGGGATGCCTCCAAAGAGCCTGAAATCGCTCAGGATCTTGCTTCTTTAGGAGGGAAGATTTTAAGGATGAACCTAGGTGGTTCCATTCCTTCTGATAATCCTCTCCCTAACTCCTATGTTTACAGCTATGGCCATCGTAATCCGCAAGGACTTGTTTGGGCTACGGATGGAACGTTATATGAGAGTGAGCATGGCCCTTCAGCCAATGATGAGATCAATATCATAAAACCAGGCTTTAATTACGGTTGGCCAGCTATTAAAGGGAAAGAAAAACGGGATGGTATGGAGATGGCGATTTTTACTTCAGGGGAAGATACGACTTGGGCTCCTTCTGGGATGGCAGTTTATAATGGAAAGCTCTATGTAGCAACTTTAAGAGGAAATGCGGTAAGAGAGTTTAACGTGGAAACAGGAGAAACCAGGGAAGTTATCACAGGACTTGGTCGTATTCGTGATGTAATGATAAAGGATGATTCCCTATACTTTATCAGTAATAATACGGATGGTAGAGGAACCCCTCTTGAGGGCGATGACAAACTTTATCGTGTACCTTTGTCTAATTTCGAGAAAAAAATGAGTAATTAAATCGCAAGTGTCCACCCAAGGCGTACAAAACACCAAAAATGTCCACAAGCGGTGCCAGGCACCCAAAAAAAGGCACCCAAAAATGATTATAAAAATGAGCAAATAATGAACAGTTCTGAATTTTTTTAGAAAACGCATGAGATGTGTGAACTATCTCACATGCACAAAAAGTTTGCTTAGGTAGAATGGCTGTAAGTTTAGAAAATTTATGAAAAGGGAGAATGAGCATGGGCGGACAATTAGAGGTTCAGCACGCGAATATCGATGAGTTTTTTAACAAAATCGAGATATTTAAAAATCTTCCATCACAATCAGTACAATTAGTCGATAAACGCATTATGAAAAAAGTGTATAAAAAAGGTGAACGTGTTATTTCTGAATATGAAGAAGCGGAAGGTGTATTCTTCGTTCTTTCCGGAATTGTAAAGCTAACAAAACAAGATGATCAAGGAAATGAGATTATTACTTGTGTTAAAAAACAGGGTGAAATTTTTGCTGAAGCCTGTCTTTTTAATGAACCAGGTACAACCTATCCCGCGACTGCGACAATGCTACAGGATGGAGAATTGTACTTCTTGAATACAGATGACTTAGAGCAGGAGTTATTGCTTTCCCCTGAAATGGCGGTACAAATCATTCGCTATATGAGCGGACAGCTTCGAGACCTGACTAGCATGATGCGAGACCTTGCTCTTCTTGATGTTTACATGAAAACATTAAGAACGCTAGAACGTTTGGCAGAAAAATTCGGTGCAAATCGCTGCAATAAAATGTATATTGAGCTTCCTATTACTGTTCAGGAATTTTCGACAATGGTCGGGACGTCAAGAGAGAGTGTTAGTAGAGTTTTTTCAAAGCTACGAAAAGATGGAATTATTGAAATAAAAAGCAAGACAATCGTCATCAATGACTGGTGCAGATTTTGCTCATTATTTAATCCAAGAATTTAAATATCACTAATAGAATTTCTACCTAGAAATTCTTTTTTTTTGTTTTCATAGAAAAATATCCGATAATCCTTAATCTAACAACATTTGTTGGAACATCCCTATTCAAGGTATACTATTTTTATAGAAATGTTTGAAGAAGATGGAGGTATTATTGTGGCGGATTTTCGTGAAAGTGTTATTATTCATAAGCCGATTAAAGAAGTATTTCAATATATTGCTAGTATGGAAAATGTACATGAACTCATGCCAAACGTTGTTAAAATGGAAAAAACCACTCCGGGAGAGCTTAGAAAAGGGACGAAGTTTATCGAAACACGTTTGGTACGGGGAAAGGAAATTAAAGCGGAAGTTGAACTTCTTGAATACGAAGAGAATAAGTTATTTACAACAAAAAGCAATTCGAGCGGGTTGATAACAGAATATCATTATAAGTTCTCGGAAATTGAAGAAGGGACACAAGCTGAATTTGAAGCATTTATAAAGACTACAGGATTAAGAATGAAATTAACAAAGCGGTTTATCGTTAATATGATGCAGCGAGAAGACGGCTACCAGCTGAAATATTTAAAAGAAATGTTTGAAGACGAAGAAAATAAGACGGAATGAAAAAGAGGCTGTCCGAAAACGAAGAGCCTGGCACCTCCGACACGGTATATAGATGAAAGTCTGAGAAAACGTATCTATATTTAGTGTTGCAAGGAGAGAGTCAGGCACTTATCGGACAGCCTCTTTCGTTTTTCTAAAACTTGTATGTCCAAAAACGCTCATTATAAAAACGTGCAACGACTTCAGGATCTTGATTTTCTAGATTGATTGCCATTTGGCTAACCATTAGCTGTGTTTGCGATTTATGTGCTTTAATGGCAGCTAATTTTTGGTCTGCTACCGAACTTACATCGTTAACAATATCCGCTTGGCCGATTTCTTCCTCGCAGTTATGAGAGAAGGCTACACAATGTACTTTCGGACGGATGGCAGCGGGCATCTCTTTCACAGCACGAATGACTGCTGCACCACATGCATCATGGTCAGGATGGACAGAGTAGCCAGGATAAAATGTAATAATTAAGGATGGGTTTAACTCATTAATAATGGAGCCAATATGGGCAGCAAGCTTTGCTTCATCCTCAAATTCTATCGTTTTATCACGATAACCAAGCATTCTTAAATCTGTAATTCCAATTACGTTTGCAGCATCCTCAAGCTCTTTTTTTCGAATAGAGGGCAATGATTCCCTAGTAGCAAATGGAGGATTCCCCATATTTCTTCCCATTTCCCCTAAGGTTAAGCAGGCATAGGTTACAGGAACTCCATTTTGTGTATAGGAGGCAATCGTTCCTGAAACGCCAAATGCTTCATCATCAGGGTGTGGGAATATGACGAGTACATGTCTTTCTGTTTCCACTTTTTTGTCTCCTTTCTAAAATGGTTTCTCACTAATTTGGAGGGCTACAGCGAGCCTGCCTTCAAAATCATGTCCTGCTAACAAAAGCCGCCCTTTGTCATCGACTTCAAAATGAGTAACACCTTCAGCATAAACCCAGCCGAAGCTCATTTTGAGTCCAATTCTATAAGGACCTTTGCCGGTAATTTTTCCATGCTCATATCGAAGCAGGGCATTGCGAATATAAGCGCCTGATGAAAAAAAGGATTTATCATAATGTGAAGCATATGCCCCGTTTGTTGTTTCTAGATGAATATATACATCCTTGTTTGCAAAGCGATTGATTTCCGCCTGTACCTGCTCTAGTATAATATTTTCCATAATGAGCCTCCTTTCGGTTCATCTTTACTATATTTATTTTACAAAAAAAGAGACGCGAAAGCGAAATTAACGCTCTTGTTAGTAAGTTATGCAAAAAACAGAGCTCGTGAGCTCTGTTTACTCAATCTTTAATGATCCTTTAACCTTCAAATCATGATGAAAGCGAGAATCTACTGCAAAGAAGCACTTCCACATTTCAATAACTATTTTTCAGAACCGAATTGGCGGTATGCACCATGCATAGTTGGTCCGACAAATTGGTTTAATTTAAAGCCATGAGTAATAGCAGCAGTAATGAAATCTTTTGCCGTTTGAACCGCTTCTGGTACTGTTTTTCCTTTTGCCAGCTCTGCTGTAATAGCTGAAGAGTATGTGCATCCAGCTCCGTGTGTATAAGTTGTTTCGACACGTTCACTTTCATATAGTGTGAATTCTTTTCCATCAAAGAGGAGGTCGACAGCTTTTTCATGCTTTAATTTGCTGCCACCTTTGATGAGAACATTTTTTGCACCAAGCTCATGAATTTTCACAGCGGCTTCCTTCATATCATCTACAGTTTTAATTGGTCCTGTTTTGGCTAATTGCCAAGCTTCAAAAAGATTAGGCGTTACAACCATGGCACGAGGAACAAGAATTTCTCTTAAAGCGTCCGCTGTTTCAGGATGAAGGACTTCATCTTCCCCTTTACAAACGAGTACAGGGTCTATGACAACCCGCTCCCAGTTATTTTCATCAATCGTTTTAGCAGCCAGTTCAATAATTTCAACAGAACCAAGCATTCCTGTTTTCATGGCGTCCACACCGATGGAAAGGACGGTTTCGATTTGTGATTTTAAAGTCTCGATGGCAATTGGAAATACATTGTGGCTCCAATTTTCTGGACTCATCGTCACAACAGTTGTAAGAGCAGTCATTCCGTAAACACCGAGTTCCTGGAACGTTTTAAGGTCTGCTTGAATCCCGGCGCCTCCACTCGTATCTGATCCAGCGATTGTTAAAACTTTCTTCATTGTCATGTGCAAATTCCCCCCTGAAGACATGCTTCATAGTAGTTTATTTTGTATACTATCAGAATTAATAGCTTTGAAGTTAGAGAAATTTCTAGCTCCAACACCTACGCTTTTTTTTATTATATCAATAATTATTTTTTGAATAAACTTTAACTTCATTTGGAAATTCACTATGATGAAAATAGGTGATGTCAGATGAGGAAAATTTTATACATAGAAGATGATATAGAAATTGGTAGTTGGGTAAAGGATGATTTGGAACAAAGAGGATTTAACGTGGTATGGCTTCAATCAGGTGAAGGAGCGGAAGGGGAAATTAAAGATCGCGATGTTGTCGTTTTAGATGTTATGCTTCCAGGTCTGGATGGTTTTACAGTGGGGCAAAGGTTGAAAAAAGAGGCACCTTCTGTCCCCATTATGATGCTTTCAGCTCGTACGGCAGTGGACGATAAGCTTCAAGGCTTGCAATTTGCAGATGATTATTTAACCAAACCTTTTCATCCAGATGAATTGGCTGCTAGAATTGAAGTTTTGCTAAGAAGATCAGGTCAGTCACTTGTAAATGAAATTCAACTTAAACATATAACGGTTAACCTAGCAGAAAATCGAATCAATGATAGCCGTACGGGTGAGGAAATTCTGTTGACTGGGAAGCAATATCAGATTTTTATGTACTTTTTAAAGCATCCAAACCAAATCTTAACGAAGGAACAAATCTATGAAGCTGTTTGGGAAGAAGCGTATATCGAGGGAGATAAAACATTAATGGTCCATATTCGCTATCTCCGAGAAAAAATTGAAGTAGATCCTAGCACACCGAAAATTATCGAAACAATTAGGGGCATTGGCTATCGGGTGAAGCAATGAAGTTAAAGAATTCCTTATTAACTCAGTATTTAATCATTATAGTGTTGGCGATTGTGATTTTTCCAATCACTTTTTTCTTGTCCTCCATTTCTTTTTTTTCGTATTTTGATAATAAAGTAGAAGTGAATAAATATCAAAATGGGACAGATATAGAAAGAATGTGGCATAAAGAAGCACAGAGCCTATCGGGTGCTTCAGATGAGGAAATAACCAAAAGGTTAGTGTCTTTGAAAGCTCAATATTCTGAAGCAAACATGTATTGGGTTGATGAAACTGGACAAACAAGAGTTAGGCTACCTGAAGATTTAGTCGTCCCTAAGTCATGGTCCCCTACCGTTACAATTGATTTTATGCAAAAGAATCGTGGATATGATGTTGATCCATTCACAGTAGTCGCTGTAATTGGACAGGAAAAAACGAAAGGCTTTATCGTTTTCCAAGTTCCACGTTCTGCCATGGAGCCAATGGGAGTACAATTGCAGGATAGATACGGGTATTTAATATTTCTCGCCGTTTTAGCCGTGCTCGCCATCTTTATTTTTATCTCATGGATTTTCTTTTATAAAATTCGAAAACGTCTTCTAAGGCTGCAAAAGGCCATGTATAGTCCAGAAGATTATGGGATTCCAGAACCGATTACGGTGGATAAAAAAGATGAAATCGGTCAGCTTGAAATATCCTTCAATGACATGATTCATCAACTTGAAAGTAGCCGTCAGCGTGAAAAAGAAGAAGAAACGTTGCGAAGAGAGCTGATTGCTAATTTATCACATGATTTGCGAACACCTCTAACAACCATTCAAGGGCATGCGTATAGCTTGAACAAAGAACCATTAAGTGAAAAGGGAAAGGAATCTTTGAAATTAATTGATACGAAAGTAAACTATCTGAGCCAATTAATTGAAAATCTCCTTTCCTATACATTGTTAACATCAGGAAAATATCCATACAAGCCGCAAAAAACAGATATCGTTCGACTGGTGAAGACAAGCTTTGCCGCTTGGTATCCGGTTTTCGAAAACCTCGGCTTTCAAATGGATATTGACCTCCCAGAGAAAACCTTTTATTGGGACATAGATGCGCAATGGATGGATAGAGTTCTAGATAACTTTTATCAAAACATTAACCGTCACGCAAAAGAGGGCAAGTACATTGGTGTTAAGGTTAATGTCGAGACACAAGAAATAATCATTGAAGATCATGGTCTAGGTATGAGTGGAGAATCGGAAGGTAAAGGTGCTGGAATTGGCCTTTCCATCGTATCACTCATGTTAAAGGATATGAACATTGATTGGAAAGTAGAAACAGGGAAAGCTGGTACAACCATTCGAATACAGAAAAAAGCTAGTAAAGCCGACATGTAATGTGTCGGTTTATTTTTTTAAACGAAATTTAAACTTTACCGACCCTTTGTTTTAACCAAGCGTGGATAGAATAGGTCCTGAGGTGAAGAAAATGAGTGAATACATTATTGAAACGAATAAATTAACAAAGAAATTTAAAGGAAGAATTGCAGTTGAAAGTGTTGATCTCAAAATTAAGCAGGGAGAAATATATGGCTTCCTTGGCCCAAATGGTGCTGGGAAAACAACAACGATCCGTATGCTTCTTGGGCTAGCGAAACCATCATATGGCTCAATCCGAATCTTCGGAAAGGATATGAAGAAGGAAAAGCTATCCGTCTTAAAAAGAGTGGGTTCTTTAGTAGAATATCCTTCTTATTATGGCCATTTAACAGCTTACGAGAATTTAGAAGCGATTCGAATTTTACTAGATGCCCCAAAGTCGAGGATTGAAGAAGTTCTGAAAATTGTCAGGCTGTCAAAAGAAGCAAAAAGACCAGTAAAAGGCTTTTCCTTAGGCATGAAGCAAAGGCTTGGAATTGCTGCCGCTTTATTAGGAAATCCAGAATTACTTATCCTAGATGAGCCGACGAACGGACTTGACCCTTCTGGAATATTGGAAATGAGAGAATTAATTAAAAGCATGCCGAAAGAACATGGCATCACGATTTTAGTATCGAGTCATTTACTATCAGAAATTGATCAAATGGCGACAGAAGTAGGCATTATCTCGAAAGGAAAAATGATTTTTCAAGATTCGATTGAAGCAATGAGAGAAAAATCGACTAGTAGAATCGCCATTAAAGTAAATGAGGCGGAACAAGCATGGAGAATGCTGCTTTCAAAAGGAATCCAGGCAGAAATGGAAAACAAGCAATTGTACTTGTCTCAATTCTCAGATGAAGTAGTGTCTAATGTGGTCACAGAACTTATTACAAATCGTTTCTCTGTTTATCGGGTACAAGAAGAGAAAAAGTCGCTTGAAGATATTTTCCTTGAACTAACCGGTGAGGAGGCGAGCTTGTAATGCTGACCACTTTCGTTGCGGATTTTCTCAAAATTAAACGAAAAATGATTTGGTTTCTCATTTTTCTTGGTCCTTTCGGTGTTGTTGCCCTAGAGGCGGTTAATTTTGGCTTGCGTTATGACTATTTAACAAAGCGTTATGAGGCTGATTTATGGGGTGGGCTTATCGGGGAAGCTAGTTTTCTAGCAATTCCTGCTCTCATGCTTGGATTAACGATTATTACATCGATGATCGCGAGTATTGAACATCAGACGAATGCATGGAAGCAGCTTCTTGCATTGCCGATATCAAAATTTCGTGTTTTTACAGGAAAATTTTTATTAGCAGCGGTTCTTTTGTTTATTTCAAGTACTTTGCTTTTTGTAGGCATTATTATTCTAGGCCTATTCTTGAAATTTGGTTTAGCAATTCCTTTGTTGACCTTGTTAAAAATGGTCTATTTACCCTACTTTGCTGCCATGCCTTTTATTGCTTTTCAAACTTGGTTATCCATTACAGTGAAAAATCAGGCAATCCCTTTAACAACAGGGATTTTGAGTACCATTTTATCTCTTGCTGCATTTAATTTTCCTGATTGGTTTCCGTGGAATTGGCTTTATTTAGAGAGCTGGGGAAGTCCATTATACTCTGCAATTGCAGGACTTTGCTTAGGCTTTATCCTGTATATGCTCGGACTTATCGATTTTGGCAGAAAGGATGTGCAATAAGTGGGAAAGGTATTACGGTCAGAATTTTTAAAGATAAGAAAGTCATCGATATGGCTGCTCATTTTTATTAGTCCTGTATTAGCTTCATTGGTAGGTTTTGGACAATCATTGGAGGATACACCATTTAAATGGGAAATGACGTTAGGCACGATGGTATTTTTGCATGCACTCTTATTTTACCCTTTACTCTCCGGCGTTTTTTCCGCCTTTGTCTGTCGCTATGAGCATCTTGGGGGAGGATGGAAACAGCTGCTTGCTATGCCTGTTACACGAGGAAATGTTTATTTTGCAAAATTCCTCCTTGTTATCGGTTTACTTGCCCTCACTCAAGTTTTATTTACAGGTGGTCTTATACTTGTAGGTCAGCTAAAAGGGTTTGAGGGAGCCCTTCCGTGGAAAGTCATTGCCACAAGTGTTGTTGGGGGCTGGATTGCCTGTATGCCGCTTGTCGCCTTACAACTTTTCGTTTCTACCGCCTGGTCGAGCTTTGCAGCACCTTTAGCTCTCAATGTGATTTTTACCTTGCCAAATATGTTAGTTGTAAACTCAGATAAATTTGGTCCCTATTATCCATGGGCACAGCCGTTTCTTCTTATGCTTCCTAGCTCAGAAGATAGCTTCGGGGCATTAAATGTTCCACTTGAAACGCTGTTAATTGTCATTCTTGGTAGTTTTGTTCTATTCTTTGTTGCTGGATTCGTTTATTTTCAACGAAAGGAAATATAAAGAAGTGAAAGAGTCATCACTGTTTGCAATTGATGACTCTTTCTAAATAGATAAGATCGGATTGGTTTTTATTAGAGTTTGAGAAATGTCCAGCTCCAGGCGCCTTGCGCTTTTCTTTTATGTATTAAATTTATAACCTATTCCTCTAACGGTTTCGATAAATGGATAATCGGAGTGTAGGGCTATTTTTTCTCTTAAATGTTTAACGTGAACGTCAATTGTTCGATCATTGATAGCCTTCTCTTCGTTTTTGTAAATAGTAGAGATAATTTGTTCTCTAGTAAAAACTTGATCGGGGTGAGTCATGAAAAGGTAGAGTAGCTTATATTCAAAAAGAGTTAAGTCAAGAAAAATATTTTCGAACCTCGCTTTACCGACGATTGGTTTAAGCGTCAGTCCCCGATAGCTAATCTTACTGCATCGGTTTGCTGTTCTTCTTAATACCGTTTCGACACGCGTCACTAATTCCTCGAGGCTAAAAGGCTTTGTCAAATAATCATCGGCCCCTAATTTCAGCCCTTCAATCCGATCTTTTTCATCTTGATGAGCAGAAATCATAATAATGGGTACATTACTATTCAATTCCGTGCGCAGCCACGTGCAAATTTCTTTTCCATTTAATCCGGGGAGCATAATATCTAAGATAATGAAGCAAGGATCATATTTTAAATACTTCTCTTTCGCCTCAAAACCATCTGCTGCTTCTAGCACTTCAAAGCCTATTTTTTCTAAAGCCATTTTAATAATATGTCTTATTCGCTCTTCATCTTCCACGATTAAAATCGTTTTTCCCCTCAGTTTTTCCTTCAAAGATCTCAATCCCTTATTGATTATTTAAAGAAAATAATCTGTTTACTAGTTTCTTTTATTATATAGAAGAAACTTGGGTATTTGGGCATAAAAAGAAGTATTTCATAAAAAAAAACGAAGAAATTCAAAAAAAAATCCTATTAAATTTTTTAAATTGCAGATTATGAAAGGGCTTTCTTGAAGTTTGTAAAAAAACTTTTACGTCATCTTAATTTCCTTGAGTATACGG
>JAEWIG010000049.1 GCA_023387295.1 Bacillota bacterium
ATCCGACATTGCAAATGTTGTCGTATTTCTAGCATCTGAAGATAGCCGTTATATGACTGGGCAAACATTGCATGTAGACGGTGGAATGGTTATGTAACGTTTAACAGACACAGGAGAATGAATGGAATTTAGGAGATAACGAAAAAAACTCTTCTAGATTAAAGTTTCATTTTATTAATTTTAATAATTCCTTTATAATAGCTTGAGGGGAGGTGAATAAGCATGGCAGAAGTATTAGAACGTGTAACGAAAATTATCGTTGACCGTCTTGGAGTAGAAGAATCTGAAGTAAAACTAGAAGCTTCTTTCAAAGATGATCTTGGCGCTGATTCCCTTGACGTAGTAGAATTGGTAATGGAATTAGAAGATGAGTTTGATATGGAAATCTCTGATGATGACGCTGAAAAAATCTCTACAGTTGGTGACGCTGTAAATTACATAAAGGCGAAACAATAAAATCTGAGATAACAAAAAACCTTTCAGTGAGGGTATTATACCCTCACTGTATATTTGTTTATAAATCGTATTTTTTGTCCGTTATCACCTGGTTCCAGGTGGTTACGGACAGTAAATACGTTCTTCACGAAAGATAAGCTGTTTTTTGGTAAACAAGGCGCATGCGCTTTTCTTAGTAAAGCTCCGTTATATGACGGGGCTTTCTTAACTGAAAGGCTCTGTTAAAGTACAAAGTTGATCTTTGCACCTGTTGATTGGAGCGGAAGGTGCGAGACTCCTGCGGGAGGAAGGGACAAGGGAGACCCCGCAGGTGCGATAGCGCCGAGGAGGCTCCCGGACCGCCCGCGGAAAGCGAGCAACCTGGAGCGGAAATCAACAGCCTTGATAATAGAGCCAAATGAAAAGAAAAAATCACAATAAGTTGAAGTATACTAGTCTGTGATTGAGAAGACTAGAAATAGAGCAGATTAATTTTAATCAAAGGTGAGTCATATGCAGAAGAACGGTAAAGACAAAGATAGCAAAAAATTTCGCTTGATCAATCAAAAATTTAAAGAGTTTCAAAGAAAAATCGGCATCGATTTTCAAAATGAGCAATTACTCCGAAAAGCATTTACCCATTCATCCTATGTAAACGAACATAGAAGAAAGCCTAGTGAAGACAATGAAAGACTAGAGTTTTTAGGAGATGCTGTTTTAGAGTTAACCGTTTCCAAATACCTATTTCTTAAATATCCTTTAATGAGTGAAGGAGAATTAACAAAATTAAGGGCAGCGATTGTTTGTGAGCCTTCGTTAGTTGCATTTGCAAATGAATTATCGTTTGGTGACCTCGTATTGTTAGGGAAGGGCGAGGAAATGACTGGTGGTCGAGAAAGACCTGCATTGCTTGCAGATGTGTTCGAAGCTTTTATAGGAGCACTTTATTTGGATAAAGACCTTGATACAGTCATTCGTTTTTTGGAGAAAATTGTATTTCCTAAAATAAACGCAGGTGCTTTTTCTCATTTAATGGACTATAAGAGCCAGTTGCAAGAATTAATCCAACGTGATGGCGCAGGCCTAATTGAATACCAAATTTTACAAGAGAAAGGTCCAGCACATAACCGGGAATTTGTCTCAAGAGTTTCTATGAATGGAAAAGAATTAGGGACTGGCATTGGTCGTTCGAAAAAAGAAGCTGAACAGCATGCAGCCCAAATGGCACTAGAAGTATTGAAAAATCAAAATAAGGATTCTCAGTAAGAATGAAACATTTGCTTGAGATTGGGGGAGCAGCAGTTGTTTTTAAAACGATTAGATGTTGTAGGATTTAAATCATTTGCTGAGAGAATTATGGTTGATTTCGTCCCAGGTGTGACAGCGGTTGTCGGCCCAAACGGGAGTGGAAAAAGTAATATTACGGATGCCATTCGCTGGGTATTAGGAGAGCAATCTGCAAAGTCTTTACGTGGAGCAAAAATGGAGGATATTATTTTTTCTGGTAGCGATTCACGTAAGCCATTAAACTTTGCAGAAGTTACACTAACTCTAGATAATGAGGACCATCGTTTACCGATTGATTATAGTGAAGTAAGTGTGACACGAAGAGTATACAGATCTGGGGAAAGCGAATTTCTCATTAACAAACAGTCTTGCAGGCTAAAGGATATCGTTGACTTATTTATGGACTCAGGGTTAGGTCGAGAAGCCTTCTCGATTATCAGCCAAGGTAGAGTAGAGGAAATCCTCAATAGTAAAGCTGAAGAGCGTAGGACTATTTTTGAAGAGGCCGCAGGTGTGCTTAAGTATAAGCTAAGAAAAAAGAAGGCTGAAGGAAAGTTAACAGAAACACAAGAAAATTTAAATCGAGTAAATGATATCGTTCATGAATTGGATAGTCAGGTTGAACCACTAAAAATTCAAGCCTCTATTGCCAAGGATTACTTGCAGCAAAAGGAAGAACTAGAAAAAATCGAAGTTGCTTTAACAGCCTATGAAATCGAAGAATTACATGCAAAATGGGAACAGCTTTCTAAGGATTTAGATCTGCATAAAGAAAAGGAATTGGAGCTTTCCGCTAGTCTTCAAGGAAAAGAAGCAAAGATTGAAGAGTTAAGAGATAAGGCAACTGCTATTGATGAATCGATTCATGAATTGCAAAATGTCCTCTTGAATGTGAGTGAGGAACTTGAGAAGCTTGAAGGCAGGAAAGAAGTATTAAAGGAAAGAAAGAAAAATGCTACACAAAATAAGGCACAGCTTCAAAAAGGAATTGAAGAGCTTTCCCTTCGTGAAAAGGAATTATGTGAGCAAAAGGAAAAGCAATTCTCTATTTTTGAAGCGTTAAAAAAAGAAGCACACGAGTTACAAAAGGCTTTGATGGATAAGCAAGATCAGCTAAAGCTATTTAGTGAAAACACAGAGCAAAAAATAGAGTCACTAAAAAGTGATTATATCGAAGTCCTCAATAAACAAGCAGCCGCAAAAAATGAGTACCAAAATATTGAGCAACAACTTAATCAGTTAGAAATGCGGAATTTGCGCCTAGAAGAAGAAAATGAAAATAGTATCGAAAATCGAAATGCTATTCTTAAGAAGAAAGAGCATGTTGAAGCTCAACTTGTAACAATACAACAAGAATTAGATGAGCAAGTTCGTTTGTTTCGTGATGAACAAAGAAAGCTAGAGTCAACCAAAAATAATTATGAAAATCAAGAAACACTTCTTTACCAGGCTTATCAATTCTTACAAAAAGCAAAATCAAGACAAGAAATGCTCGAAGAAATGGAAGATGATTATTCGGGGTTTTTCCAAGGGGTAAAGGAGATTCTTAAAGCTCGCGGAACAAAGCTCCAAGGTATTGAAGGAGCAGTTGCTGAATTAATTCAGGTCCCAAAGGAGTTTGAAATCGCGATTGAGACAGCTCTAGGTGGAGCGATGCAGCATATTATCGTTTCTACAGAAGAGGATGGAAGAAATGCCATTCAATATTTAAAAAAGAATGGATTCGGTAGGGCTACCTTTCTCCCATTAAGTGTTATAAAAGGAAAAAACATAAATTATAATCAGGCTCAAGCAGTACAAGCCCATCCTTCTTTCGTTGGAGAAGCAGTGGATGTTATTCAATATGCACCTAAGTATAAAGAATCTATTAGTAATTTACTTGGAAATGTCGTGATTGCAAAGGACTTAAAAGGAGCTAATGAAATAGCTAAGACTTTGGCATACCGTGTACGAGTAGTTACATTAGCTGGTGATGTTGTTAATCCAGGTGGCTCCATGACAGGTGGGTCCATGAAGCAAAAAAACTCTTCCATTTTAAGTAGAAAAGGTGAGCTAGAGGAATTAAAGACGAGAATCGTCGAAATGGAAACGAAAACATTAAGTTTAGAAAAAAATGTAAAACAATTAAAAGCCGATATTCAGGAGCTTGAAACATCATTAGACTTGCTTAGAAAAAACGGAGAAGAGCTAAGGTTAAAGGAACAAAAAGTAAAAGGCGATCTTCGTGAAGTTGAAGTTGAACAAAAAGGGATGAATGAAAGGCTTTCCCTGTATGATTTAGATAAAGCTCAATTTACAGAGGATAAAAACAGGTTTATTGCACGAAAAAAAGAGCTTACGCAGCTATTATCTGAATATGAATTGGAGATCGTTTCCTTAGATCAAGAAATAACATTGCTTACTGAGCATAAAAACACACAGCAAACGTCTAAAGAAATGCTTTCTATAGAGATAAATGAGCTTAAAGTTAATTATGCAGCGAGAAATGAACAGTTCAATCATGCAAGGGATAAGTTCGAGACAATACAAGCTGAAATCACTGCAAACACAGAAAAGTTAATGATCATGAAAGAAGATTTTGAATTATTATCTTCTGAAATGACAAATAGTTCTTCAGGTGAGACGCAACTTGAGGAGGCAGCAATCAATAAGCAACACGACAAGACAGAAACGCTTGCATTGATTTCATCAAGAAGAGACGAGCGCATGAAGCTTCAAACTACACTCGATGATGTTGAATTGGAAACCAAAGAATTAAAGCGGCAGCATAAAGGTATGATTGAAGCTTTAAAGGATGAAGAAGTGAAGCTAAATCGTCTTGATGTCGAACTTGAGAACCGATTAAACCATCTTCGTGAGGAGTATCTTCTTTCATTTGAAGCAGCTAAAGAACAGTATCCATTAACACTTGATGTGAATGAGGCGAGGAAAAAGGTCAAGCTAATCAAACTCGCCATAGAAGAACTAGGAATAGTCAATATTGGGGCAATTGAGGAGTATGAGCGAGTATCAGAACGCTATGAATTTCTTCTCGAACAGAAAAACGATCTTCAAGAAGCGAAGGACACGTTATTTCAAGTCATTGATGAAATGGATATTGAAATGAAAAAACGGTTCGAGCAAACGTTTGAAGGTATTCGCTTCCACTTTGAATCTGTCTTTCAAACGTTATTTGGTGGTGGGCGAGCAGATTTAAAGCTAACAGATCCAACAGATCTATTGAACACGGGTGTGGAAATTGTTGCTCAGCCTCCAGGGAAAAAACTGCAAAATTTAGGGCTTTTATCGGGCGGAGAACGAGCATTGACAGCAATTGCTCTTTTATTCTCAATCTTAAAGGTTCGCCCTGTTCCATTTTGTATTCTCGATGAAGTGGAAGCTGCCCTAGATGAAGCTAATGTTTCTCGCTTTAGTCAGTACTTAAAAGGCTATAGCCAGGAGACTCAGTTTATCGTTATTACTCATAGAAAAGGAACGATGGAGGAAGCTGATGTCCTGTACGGAGTAACCATGCAGGAATCGGGCGTTTCAAAGTTAGTTTCCGTTCGTTTAGAAGAGTCGGTGGAATTAGTATAAGAAAAGCTTCAGCGCCTCGCTAGGCGCTGAAGCTAGACAGTAATCTAACTTCAAAGATTTAAATTTGTAAAAAGGAAGTGAAATGATGAGTTTTTTTAAAAAATTAAAAGAAAAGATCACGCAGCAAACAGAAAGTGTAACGGAAAAGTTTAAAGATGGACTTGCGAAAACTCGTGATAATTTTTCTGGAAAAGTAAATGATCTTGTAGCAAGGTATCGTAGTGTAGATGAGGATTTTTTCGAAGAGCTTGAGGAAATATTAATTCAGGCTGACGTTGGATTTGAAACAGTAATGGAACTTGTTGAAGAGCTAAAAATGGAAGTAAAACGTAAGAACATCCAAGATCCAAAGGAAGTTCAAGCTGTAATTTCAGAGAAATTGGTTGAAATTTATGAAGCTGGCGGCAACACTTCTTCCGAATTAAATATTCAGTCGGATTCATTAACTGTTATTCTTTTCGTTGGTGTGAACGGTGTTGGAAAAACAACAACGATTGGCAAGCTTGCACATAAATTTAAAAGCGAAGGAAAAAATGTCTTGTTGGCAGCAGGTGATACTTTCCGTGCTGGTGCAATTGAACAGCTTGAAGTATGGGGAGAGCGAGTAGGCGTTGAAGTGATTAAACAAGGTGCAGGGTCTGATCCTGCAGCTGTCATGTTTGATGCTATTCAAGCTGCAAAATCGCGTAAAGCAGATATTCTAATATGTGATACCGCGGGACGATTACAAAACAAGGTGAATCTCATGAAAGAGCTTGAAAAGGTAAAGCGTGTAATTGAACGTGAGGTTCCAGGTGCCCCACACGAAGTCCTGCTCGTTTTAGATGCAACAACAGGACAAAATGCTATGATCCAAGCAAAGACATTTAAAGAAGCAACAAATGTTAGTGGAATTGTGTTAACGAAGCTTGATGGAACAGCAAAAGGTGGTATTGTTTTAGCGATTCGAAATGAATTAGATATCCCTGTTAAATTTGTTGGTCTAGGCGAAAAAATGGATGATCTCCAAGAATTTAATGCAGAGCAATACGTGTACGGTTTATTCTCGGATTTTGTTGAAGTCGAGGAAAATGAATAAAAAAAGGAAACCAGCTGAAAACAAAATTTTAGCTGGTTTTTTATTTGTGTATTTTTCAATTTGCTGCTTTTAGTGCAATTATTATTTAACTATCTGAGTTGTTTGGAGCGGAGGACACTTGACTCCTCGAAAATGCATCCGCATTTTCTTCGTGCGCTGCTCATTCAAGGAAGCTTATTCAATGTCCTGCGGGAATGGAGGCTCACGTCACTCCCCGCGATCGCTGCGTGCCCGTAGCGGAAATCAACGGGCAAAATTTGAAGGCAAAAGGTTTTACAGCCTGTTAATCTGCGATAAACGCTTGACTTAAAACACTGTTCTCTGTAAAATATGTATGTAAAGGCTTTTCACTTAACAAAGAAAAGCTTTAGGCTCGTGGCCAAAGCTTTCACAAATGGGGGAATGGCGATGTTAGAAAAGACAACGAGAATGAATTTTCTTTATGATTTTTATCAATCGTTGTTAACTCCTAAACAACGAAGCTATATGTCCCTTTATTATTTGGATGATTTTTCTCTTGGAGAAATTGCGGAAGAGTATGATGTTAGTCGTCAAGCGGTGTATGACAACATTAAGAGGACGGAAGCAATGCTTGAAGAGTATGAGGAAAAGCTGTTATTATTTCATAAATTTCAAGAGCGAAGTAAAATTGTTGCCGATATTAAAGAAAAGCTTAATGAAGATTTGAGCAGTAATAAGGCAATTATTGAAGCATTTTCAGAGCTTGAGAAATTAGATTAGGAGGCGGCAAGATGGCATTTGAAGGGTTAGCCGACCGTCTGCAGAATACAATCCAAAAAATCCGCGGCAAAGGAAAAATTAATGAGGCGGATGTAAAAGAAATGATGCGCGAAGTTCGTCTTGCGCTTTTAGAAGCAGACGTTAACTTTAAGGTCGTCAAGGAATTTGTAAAAAAAGTAAGTGAACGAGCTGTTGGGCAAGAAGTATTAAAAAGCTTAACACCTGGACAACATGTTGTTAAAGTTGTTAAGGAAGAGTTAACGGAGTTAATGGGTGGCGAGCAAAGTAAAATTGCTGTTTCCAATCGTCCACCAACTGTTATTATGATGGTTGGCTTGCAAGGGGCAGGTAAAACGACTACAACTGGGAAACTTGCCAACTTGTTGCGTAAGAAATACAATCGAAACCCGATGCTTGTTGCAGCGGATATTTATCGTCCTGCTGCCATTAAGCAGCTAGAAACTCTAGGTAAACAATTAAATATGCCGGTTTTTTCACTTGGTGATCAGGTTAGTCCAGTTGAAATTGCCAAGCAAGCTATAGCAAAGGCGAAGGAAGAGCATAATGATTATGTTCTGATTGATACTGCAGGTAGATTACATGTCGATGAAGATTTGATGGAGGAGCTTAAAGAAATCAAAGAGATTTCTAAGCCTGATGAAATCTTTCTCGTTGTAGATGCCATGACAGGACAGGATGCAATTAATGTGGCGCAAAGCTTTAATGATCTTCTTGGATTAACAGGGGTTGTGTTAACAAAACTAGATGGTGATACCCGTGGGGGAGCAGCTTTATCGATTAGATCTGTAACAAATACCCCAATTAAGTTTATTGGTCTTGGTGAAAAGCTGGATGCCTTAGAACCTTTCCATCCGGAACGTATGGCTTCTCGTATTTTAGGTATGGGAGACGTGCTCACGCTTATTGAAAAGGCTCAAGCCAATGTTGACGAAGAAAAAGCCAAAGAGCTTCAGCAAAAAATGCGGACAGCTTCGTTTACATTTGATGACTTTTTAGAGCAATTAGGTCAGGTTCGCAGCATGGGTCCACTTGATGAACTACTAAAAATGATGCCTGGAGCCAATAAAATTAAAGGTTTGAATAATCTTCAAATTGATGAAAAGCAAATTAAACATGTCGAGGCTATCATTCAATCGATGACTAAGGAAGAGAAAACACATCCGGAAACGATTAATGCAAGTCGTCGTAAGCGAATTGCAAAGGGAAGCGGAAGAACTGTTCCTGAAGTAAATCGGCTACTAAAGCAATTTGAAGACATGAAAAAAATGATGAAACAAATGACAGGCATGCAAACAAAAGGTAAGAAAAGAGGCGGATTTAAGCTTCCGTTCAATCCTTTTTAAAAAAAAATTATACTGTAAAGAAAAAACTCTTTACAAACTATTTATTAATTGATAATATACTATCTTGTGTGAAACTATTCGGAGGTGCTTTAATAATGGCAGTAAAAATTCGTTTAAAACGTATGGGAGCTAATAAATCTCCTTTCTATCGTATCGT
>JAEWIG010000105.1 GCA_023387295.1 Bacillota bacterium
GGCCCTGACAAAAAGAAATTACATGTATATCTATACCAAAAAGGGTTTAACAAGATATGTCCTAGGTGTCATACTATATTACTGGCTTTAAAAATAACATATCCATCAAAGAAGGGTATCAGGTATATATACGGAAAAAAATGCCCATCCTGTGAGATGAACTATTTACATAAAAATAATTACTTAACTAAAAAAGAATATTTTTCTGTTGAAAACAAGGAGATTATTAACAATTTATCATTTGAGAAAAATACCTCTAATGTTATTCAAAAACCGGTAAACAAAAATGAAGAAAATACAAATGTGAAAAATGTATATAATTCCAATATGAATAACCTTGGAAGAGCAACCATATCTAAAACAACGAATGTAATTCTGGATAAAGATGAAATCCGTTATTTGATGTGTGAATTATTTGATATCAGAACTCGAAAAACGATAACAATAACCATAACTTCATCAAATGTATCTAGAGTTATTGATGAAACTCACAAAATCATAACCGTTGGATCGGAACTCGGACAGTTATGTTTAAAAGCAGTTGCAAATAATATTGAAGTTATAAATTATATGAACGTTACATATTCTATCAATCGTTTTGCACGTTATGATATTCCTTATGTCGAGACATACAGAGATAAATCATTTAAGAGATTACCGGTGAAAACGGACGAATATCCAATGGATCCTAAACAGATTGATAAAAAAGTAGTTTATGTGTATTTAAAATTGAACAACTCTTGTTTACGTAATAAACATAATGTTGAAAATGTAACCATGAATGTTACGAATATTAGGGATAACCGCAAAATTAATGTTAATGTCTTTCACTGTTCGACCTGTGGAAAGTATTTTATAAATTATGAGCAATTGAAGGAGTATATCGATAAAAAGCAGATTCCAGCATTCAAGTACTCAATAGTTAAAGGAACCAACGACTCTTTGAACGAAATGTCTGAATTAATGTTGTATGGTTATACTGTAAAAGAAGGCGCACTGAAAGAAATTGAACGACAAGGTATTCTTGCCTGGATTCTTGATTGCAACTTGATGACTAAAAACCAGATAATTAGTAATATTCAGTATAAAATAGACTATAATGGGAAGAAAGAGTCAAATGCTAAGGCTAAGATAAAGTGGGAAGATGACTTGGCTTTTGTAGCGGGGTATAGACTCAACACACAAGCAAGACTTCAAGGAAAAGTAGTTTGGAAATAGTGATTGTTGGAGAATTGAGGCGAAACACGCCTCTTTTTCTTTAGAAAATATCTGCAAATCCGTTTTATGGGACAAGAAATGATTTACTATTTTAATATGAATTACTTTGGTTACATGCGGAACTAAGGGTATATATCATTACAATGAAATTATTAAAATAAAAAGAGAGCGAGGAAGGTTATGAAAGAAACGGTATTACAATTTATATCAGACGAAGAAAAAGACAACGGGTTACTACTTATTGACATGCCTACAGGCTTTGGAAAGACATATATGGCAGCAGAAAGTATGTATGATTATATTTACAAGCAGAATGGAAAGAAAAAAATCTTCTACATAACAACTTTAATAAAGAATCTTCCTTGCGACGAATTAAGAAAAGTATACGAGAGTAACGGTACTTATGAATTATTTGAAAAGGATGTATTGGTGATAAAGTCGAACTATGATTATATTTATGACTCTTTGTTAGACACTAAAATTCCAGATAAGTTTTGTTCAAGTGCATATTATGATTTGGTGCGTAAACTAAGGCAAATTAAAAGCTTTGAGAATAGAAATGATGCTTCTTTAAAACCATTTATTACTTCAATGGAGGACGAAGTACGGGAAAAGTATGAACCACAGTTTCGATATGAAATAATTGATATTATTAAGCAAGAGATGCCCCAAAATGGAGCTGATAGAAGGGAAATAATCAGAAGAAATTCTGACTATCATTGGATTGCAGTATTATATCCTACGGTGTTTATGAAGGATTATAAAATATACATGCTGACAGTGAATAAATTCATGGTAAGAAACACTACTCTAGTGGAGCCATCCTATGAATTTATTCAGAATGAAATTACGGAGAACTCAATCTTATTTATTGATGAATTTGATGCAACAAAGGAAACGATTCAAAAGGTCATTATTCAAAGAGCACTTGATTCACAGGACGATTACATCAAATTATTTGAGCAGATATATAAAACAATGCAAGTACATGAATTTCCTGTTAATATGCTCAGACCATATATGGACTATGCAAGAGAAAGCAAGGCAATAATCACATTTGAGTCTTTGCTAAAGGAAGCTAAGGAATTGTATGATCAGTTTAATCTTAGATTTAGTTTTAAGACTGTATCTGGACGAATCGATAGACGTCAGAGTTTTCTGTTTAATGACAGTTCATATCATACAATGTTACGGAATAACTGTAACTATATTCGCGTCACACCTGATAAAGAGGCGCAGCAGGTCAAAATATATTTTGAAAACAAAGAGGAATACTACTCGAATCGAAGTACGGAGGATATTGTTCTATATGGACTAATTCGTTCAATAAACAGCTATCTCAATAGATTTAAAATCATGGTAATCAATTGGGCGGCGAAGTATGCAGAAAATGTGAATCTATCAAGGGAGAAGAATGAAGATGAATTTTTCCTCGAAAATGCGATGAAATCAATATATCGGGAATTTGCCTTGTCGCAAAAGCAAATTCAATTGTTGATGGGGGAGATGTGTAATACATCTTTAAATAGAAATGAGAAAAAGAGAGATATTCCGGATTTATCCTTCTATCATACAGGGTTTAAATATTTTGAATTTGTTGATGGAGATGATCATCTCAGTCAGACAATCTTCAACTATGTACAGATTGAGGATACTCCGGAAAAGATTCTGTTGTTTATGTGTAATAAGGCTAAAATTATTGGGATTTCTGCTACAGCTACCTTACCTTCGGTTATTGCTAATTATGATTTGGAATATATAAAAAGAGAATTAGGTGTAAAATATAAAGTTCCTTCAGTAGAAAAATATCAAAATCTTGAGAATGAATTGAAAATAAGGTGGAATGCCTACGAAGAACAGAAGGTCAAGGT
>JAEWIG010000239.1 GCA_023387295.1 Bacillota bacterium
ATGCTTCAAAAAGCAGTCCAATCTTTTGTCGAGGAAAATATTGCTCTTGCTAAAGAGGTTAGTGATTTAGAGGATGAAGTTGATAAATACCATTTTGAAACCTATAAAAAACTTACTACTTATTTAAGTGACCATCCTGAAGAATCAAACCAGCTTGTACAATTATTATTTGTGAATCGTTATCTTGAAAGAACAGCTGACCATATCACTAATATCGCTGAAAGTACAGCTTATTTGATTAAAGGGAAAATCTATGATTTCAATTCATAAAATAAAAGGGAAGTAAAAATCTATTTTAGGGAATTAAGTTGTTTGGGCTTAATTCTCTTTTTGTATTATTAACCATTTAATACTACATTTAGAAAATCTGTGACTATTTCCTTTTATTCGTATCATCCCATCTTCCTGCATCTAACTCAACCGTCGCCATCGATAAGCTAGCCATTTGAATACCGGCCACTCATCCTTCTGTCATATCTAATATATCTCGATAAATCTTATCCCTATTGGTTATCAAATTTTTCTTTTTATATAATGCTTCCACTTCCTTCTAGGTAAAGCATAAATGATTTCATGACAAGACAACATGAATTTTTTAGAATTATCTTTAAAACGTATTCGGGTTATTCTGCAAGGCTTACTTGCTTTCTTTTAACAAGAAATCGATTCTATATGTAAAAATAGGAACTAATTTCTTATCAATTCATAGTATATACATATGAATTGTTGGATATATTCTTGGATATGGGGAGTGTAAGATGGGGAAGGAATTTATTGAATTATTCGAACGATGGGCGGAAAGCTACGATGATACTGTATCAGGTCATGATATTGAATATAAGGCTGTATTTGAACATTATGAGAAAATTCTATCTGAGGTGGCAATGCGTTCCTATGGGCATGTTATTGAATTTGGGCCGGGAACAGGAAATCTTACTGAACAGCTCCTGCAAAGAGGCTTAACTGTGACTGCATTTGAACCATCGCCATCTATGCGAAAGCTCGCTATTGATAAACTTGGTGAACGTGCAGAAATAAAAGAGGGGGATTTTCTAGATTTTCAACTTGATAAGGATGTTCATACAATTGTGAGTACCTATGCTTTTCATCATCTTACAGATGATGAGAAGGAAGAAGCAATTAAAATATATGGTAACCTTCTCCAAACAGGTGGAAAAATAGTTTTTGCGGATACTATGTATGAATCTGTTGAAGCGTATAAAGAAGCCATCAGAGATTCGATAGAAAAAGGTTTTCATAATCTTGCAGAAGACTTAGAGCGGGAATATTATACGACGATTCCAGTTTTACAGAAGTTGATGGAGGTAAATCATTTTTCCGTTAGCTTTATGAATCTGAATGACTTTGTTTGGATTATGGAAGGGATCAAAAGATAAGGAGAAGGCTAAGGTAGATTTTATACTTGAATCAATCAAATTCTGTTAAAATGAGTATTGATATTTCATATTTTAGAATTGGATTGGTGAATTAGCCTTGAAAACATTTAAAAAAGTTTATGTAGAAATTACAAGTGTATGCAATCTTGCTTGTAGCTTCTGTCCGCCAACTAGTCGAAAGGCGAATTTTATCAAGTTAGATGCATTTAATCATACTTTAAATCAGATTAAACCTCATACGAAATATATTTATCTCCATGTCAAAGGGGAACCTCTTCTTCATCCGAGAATTGATGAATTGCTTGATGCTAGTCATGCCAAGGGCTTTAAGGTGAATATTACGACCAATGGAACATTGATTAAAAAGAATAGAGAGAAGTTATTAGGGAAACCAGCACTGCGCCAAATGAATTTCTCTCTCCATAGCTTCGATGGTCATGAGGGGTCAACCAATCGTGAAGGATACTTGGCTGAAATTCTTTCATTTGTCCGTGAAGCGGCAAAACATAATGTGATTATCTCATTTCGATTATGGAATCTTCAGCGAGATAATATGAATACTGAAGAAAAACGCAGAAACCGAGAAACGCTGGAAATTTTGGAGAAGGAATTTAACCTGGATTATAAGATTGAAGAAAAAGTAGTTCCTGGTAAAGGAATAAAAGTGGCTGATCGAATTTATATTAACCAAGATCATGAATTCCAATGGCCAAGTTTACTAGCACCTGAAGATGATGGCAAAGGATTTTGCCACGCTCTTCGCAATCAAGCCGCAATTCTTGTGGACGGAACAGTTGTACCTTGTTGTCTTGACGGAGAAGGTGTAATGAATTTAGGTAATATGAATCATACTTCTTTCTCTGAAATAATAGAGGGAGAGAGAGCAAATAATATTGTCGACGGATTTTCCAGAAGAGAAGCAGTTGAAGAAATGTGCAGGAGATGTGGATATAGAAGGAAATTCGGAGTTTAGGAAGTTATTAATATATTGATAAAAACGATTAGCTTTTCGCCATCAATAAGGGAGATTTAATATATGAATGTATCTTCAACTACAAAAAAACAGGACTGACAGTGAATTACGCCTAAAGGGGGAAACGCGCTAATGATTCCAGCAAAAATAGATCCTATTTCCGCCACTACAATTAGAGAAAAAGGCGTAGACTCCATCGTCGATTGGTTTGAACAGCATAAACAATCGTTTTACTTACTTGGTTGGTGCTATCTTAGTAATCAGCAGCAAATGGAAGAGCTTTTTTACCGCTCCATTTTAAAAGTCGAAAAGGAATGGCCAAGATTTAAAGGTAAAACCCCCTTCGAAATGTGGGTTACATCCATTGTCATATATAACTGTCGGGAGCTTTCTAGTGATAGAAGTTTACAAGCTTCGGAGGAAAGTGAACCACGTCAGGATTTATTTAAAGCACTCGAACAATTGACAGAGCTTGAGAAAGTATCGATGGTCCTAACATATGTACAAGGTTTCACTAAGGAGGAAGCGGTATATCTTCTCCAAGTTTCAGCAGATAAGATTAAAGAGCATTTGTTTTCTGGAATTCAATCACTTAGAAATGAAATGAGGTCCGAATCAACCTTTAATGGATGCAAGGAGTATCAAAAAGATTATATCGATTACTTAGAAAGAGCCATGGAACGGTCGAAAAAGATTGATTTTGAAATACATCTATATCATTGTCAGGATTGTCAGGAGGATCTGGCTGCTTTTCAGGATGTCATGTTAACGATGTTAAATCTTACTGATAGAATGGAAGATTTGCATGTGCCATCTAGTTTTATGGAAAACGTTAAAGAAAGGCTGGCACAAAGGGAGAAGCAGAGACAACAGAAGAACAAGAAACGTCAAAGAGTGGGAGTAGCTTTTGCAAGTATACTCGCATTATTGATAGGTTTAGGTTTCTTTTCAGGGGCGTTTGCTCACGCCTACTTTGCATGGACAGAAGAAGACCCGGAATTGGTTTCCTTTCTACAACAGGATCTTGGTCAAAGGCTGAGCTTGGAAGCGGAAAGCGATGGAGTAAAGATTAAAATTAAGAGCGCAATAGCTGATGATGTTCAAACACTTATTTTTTATGAAATAGAAGATACCGGTGAAAACAACCAATATGTTATGAATTATGATGATGGAATTTTTGTAGAGAACGAGTATGAAATCATGAGCCATGAAACTAATGCAAAATACTATCCTCCTGACCTAAAATCGGATATGAATAAAAAAGAAAAGAACGTGTTTCATGGGAAGGTTAGTCTGCTCCCACTCAAAACGGATAACGGAACAATTGAACTCAAGATCAATAAGCTTCAGAAATTAATTCGTAATCCCTCTGTGCGAAATAGTTTAACGGATTATGAGGACATTGAATATAAAACAGGGGAGTGGAGCTTCGAGATACCTGTTTCAAAACAGCCTTCCATCGAATATGCTTTGGATGAAGTAACAGAAATAGAGGGAATTCCGGTTCGATTTGATAAAGTAACCTTTGCTCCAACAGCGACGATTCTGCAATTTGGAATAAATAATCAGCAGGGAAAGAACCAAATAGGAAATTTGAATTTTAACAATCTTGAAGTGAACAATAAAGTACTAAAACCTGATATGTATGGCAGCAATTTTTATTTCGGTTCACAGCACGACATGAATTGGACTACTTTTCAAATACAATTTGACCCATCTTTTCGGAAAAAACCAAAAGAGGTCAACGTTCAATTTGAATCTGCTAATTTAACGGTTGAAGACAGAAAAACCATCGAATTGGACGGGATACAGGAATATCCTCAAACTTTTGAATATGCAGGTAGTACGCTCTCCATAGACAGGCAGGAAGTAGGACAGTCTACTAAATTTGTCATCAGCAATCATGAAACAGAGAATCGAGTATATGAGTTTCTTCATTTCAATATTGTAGATGAGGATGAAATGGCACTTGATTCAATGGAGATGGATTTTGAAGGAGTAATCGTTGATAAAAACGGGATAAAATACGATAATAAAACCCCTTTCGCATATGAAGAACTCGAGCAGCCGCGATATTTCCAGACAGTTCAAAGCATTGGGTTCCAAGGTATAGATGATAATTCGATAAAATTAGAGGTTTATGGCTATAATACAACGAAATATTTGGATGATGTTGTGAAGATTTCTTTGGAATAATTGGTTAAAAAAGGGATATTAGCGTATGATAGATATTTCATTTGATTTTTAAGTTACGGGTCAGGCTGGTAAAAACAAGTAAGTCTTTTCTACTACATACTACTCCTTTGTTCTTAATAAAGAAAAAATATCCGTTTATTGTTTTTCTTTTCTGAATATTATTGTATAATTCTATTATAATGAAATGAATCTACTTTCATTTCATTTTTTTTTGCTCTTTTCGTTCTTTATGAAGAACGAACTAGAATGTGAAAGAATTTAGAGTATCTAGCAAATTAAAACTAAGGGGGATGATAACTTTTGCATGAAATCTTTTCGCTATTACTAAGAGAATCACTATGAATTATCAACTATTCATTCTTTTTTATAAAGAATGAAATAGATTTTTATTACTTAGGATAGTGACTAGATTAATAGTTTCAGTCTATTCAAAGCATTACGGTAACAAGGAAAAGGAGGAAATAAATTGGGGAAAAGAAAACTTACGAAACTATTTAGTAGTATTCTAGCCTTTATCATGGTGTTATCACTAGTAATGCCTGTATCGGCGACAGAAACAGTTGAGAGCAAACCATTTAAGCAAGAGCAGCAGAGTGAAAGAAATCTGCAGCTAAAGGCGGCCATTGCAGAGCAATTAGAGGCGATTGAAGGTTTACCAAAGCTACATAAGGAATTAGAGGATAAATCAGGTAATGCAGAGATACCAGTTATTATCCATCTATCTGAAAATCCAGTAGCGCTAGAAAAAGGGATAAATGATCTAAAAGGTAAAACGCTATCAAACTCACAAATTTCACAAATCCGTGACAAAGTAAACAGACAGCAAGCAACTGTTGACAGAGAAATGAGAGTAAAAGGTATCTCTTTTGAAAAAGGTTTTGCATATAATACAGTTCTAAACGGCTTTGCTGCTAAAGTAAAAGCTGATGACCTAAAAAAACTACTTGAAATTCAAGGCATTACTTTAGTAGAGCCAGATACTATCGTTCATGCGTCAAATGCCAAGAAGCCAGTAGATTCTTCATCAGATCTTGAAAAAGTAGTAGATTACGATGCAAAGATGAACACAAGCATCCCGTTCTTAGGAATTGAAAAGATTTGGGATGAAGGTTACAAAGGAAAGGGTGTCAAGGTAGCTGTACTTGATACAGGAATTGATCCAGACCATCCAGAATTCCAAGGAATCTACAAGGGTGGAAAGAACTTCATTCCAAACAGTTCTACTTACACTCGCCAACGTGCAGATGATGATGCACGAGAAACATCACCAGTAGAGCGCCCGGCTAACACGCCAGAATTTAATGAGCGTGGTAGCTCATTCTACACAGACCACGGTACGCATGTTGCAGGAACAATTGCTGCTATCGGTGCGAATGAATACGGTATTAGTGGGATTGCCCCAGAAATCGATCTATATGCTTACCGAGTATTAGGTGCATATGGAAGTGGCTCAACTTCTGGAATCATTGCAGCCATTGAGCATGCAGTAAATCAAAAAATGGATGTTATCAACCTTTCACTCGGTGGAGGTTCTAACACAGAGACAGATGCGGGCTCATTCGCGATTAATAACGCGATGATGGCTGGAGTAATCTCTGTTATTTCAACAGGAAACTCAGGTCCAAACCGTGGAACAATGGGAACTCCTGGAACAGCCCGTCTTGGAATAGCCGTTGGTAACACGACTAATCCAGAAACGCAATATAACGGAACAGTAACGATCACAGTTAATGATGATTACAACTACGCGAAGCAATTGGAATTTATGGGGACAACATTCGGCCAGGATTTAGAGAATCAATTAGCAGGTGACTTTGAGCTTGTAGCAATTCCGGGGGTCGGTAATAAGGCTGACTATAACGGTATTGATGTAAAAGGAAAGGTAGCTCTTATCTCCCGTGGAGAAATTGCATTTGTCGATAAAATTGCCAATGCAAAGTCAAATGGTGCAGTTGCAACGATTATCCATAACTTCTCAGGTGGAACGAATGCACCAGGCGTATCAAATGTATTTTTAGGTGATTCATTTGCCTTCATCCCGTCAATGGATATGTCGGTAACAGACGGATCCGCTATTCGCGATGCACTTAAGAACGGCGTAGGTACTGTCACATTCGCAAACTTCGGCTCTACAAAGACCGAAGGCAATGAAGTTAACGACTCTAGTTCACGTGGACCTTCTACACCGAACTTTGATATTAAACCAGATGTAACAGCACCTGGTACAAATATTATGTCTTCAATACCAGCTTACAAATGGGATTTCCCAGAGGCAACCTATGAACACTCTTATGATCGTTTTACAGGAACGTCAATGTCAGCACCACACATCTCTGGAATTGCTGCACTAGTTAAACAAGCGAACCCAACTTGGGATGCGTTTGATGTAAAAGTAGCGATTTCCAATACGGCACAAATACTAGATACAAGTAAATATGATGTCTTTGCTCAAGGAGCAGGTCGTGTAGATGCATATGCAGCAGCATTCCCAAGCATTCTTGCTTATGCAGAGGATGAGGCCGTACTTGATGCAAGCGGTGAAATTGTGCCAAACCTTAAAGGAACGGTTACATTTGGTCCGCAAAAACTGGATAAGGATATTTCAGTTACGAAGCAAATTCGTGTGAAGGACCTTAAAGGAGCGGGCGGAAACTATAATGTGAATGTGGACGTAACAAAGTCATTTGCTGATGCGAAATTAACAATTGACAATCCATCCTTTACATTAGCTCCAAATGGCGAACAGCTATTAAACGTAACATTAACAGCATCGAAAAACACGGCTGCTAAAGCAGGAGATGAGATTCTAGGCTATATCCATGTTACAGGCGGGGATAATGATATATCCTTACCATTTGCAGCTGATTTCGCTGGAGTAGCAGCAACAGAAGTAAAAGATATGCGTATCACTGAAACAGATCTATCTTTTAACGGAGACGGAGTTAAAGATTCCGCAATGCTTTATTTCACAATCACAGGAGATGTCTCAACGAACTATATCGAACTTTGGGATATTGAAGACCCTGAGGGCGGAGAATATGGTGATGGCTATATTGGCTACTTACATGCAAGTAATTCATTAGGCGCAGGATCGTACCAATTAAATGTCAATGGAAATTACCGACCATGGGAAAATGCAGCTCAATTGACTAAAATTCCAGATGGATTGTATACGATTGACTTTACTGCACAAGCGAAAACAGGCGTTATCGGTGACTATGTTGGCCCGATTGTTGTAAAAACAACAAAGCCTGTAATTGAAGGTGAAGTGGCAGCGAATAAATTAGCTGGACAAGTGGTAGATAAGTATATTGATTACAATGAAGTACTAAAAGATTACGGGCTACATTACGAGCTTAACACGAAGCTTAAGGCTTCCTATGTAATCACAAGCGATGGTAAAGCAGGCGCTGCAGTACCAATGACTCTAAATCAAGACGGTTCATTTGAAATCGATTTAACAAAAGATGCAGATTCAGTTACAGTTCATGTTGAGGACGCTGCTGGAAATAAAGGTAAAGCAGATTTCACTGTAGAAAAGGCAGCAGAAGTCACTCTAGATGTAGATAAAGGTGAAGTAACAATTGAAAAAGGTAGCACAGCTACAGTAGTTGTTACGCAATCAACGAAGGATGGCGACACTGTAACAGAGGAAGATGTAACAGCAAAAGCAACATACACAGTAGAAAACGAAGCAATCGCATCAGTTCAATCTGGTGTTATTACAGCTAAGGCTGCTGGTGAAACAATCGTTACCATTTCTTACGGTGATAATGAAGTTACAGTAAATGTAACAGTAGTTGAGGAAGAGCCAGAAGCGGAAGTCAGCTTGGCAGTTAATCCGACGTCTGTATCAATGGAAGAAGGAAAATCTGCAACAGTAGTAGTAACTCAAACAACGAAGGTTGGCGAAGATATTACTGAAGAGAATGTAACAGCAAACGCAACATATACAGTTGCAGACGAATCAATCGCATCCGTTCAAGCTGGTGTTATCACAGGTAAAGCATCTGGTCAAACTACCGTTACGATTACTTATGGTGAAAACTCCGTAACAGTAGCTGTAACAGTAGTTGAAGGCGAAACTGATCCTGATAAAACAGTTACATTAAAGGCTGATAAAGTAGCATTCCTTATTAGCGTAGGCAAGACAGATAATGTGAAGATTACAGAAGTGACAACAAGAGGTAATAATACAACAGAAAAAGATGTAACAGCTTTAGCTACCTATAAAGTAGCAAACGAAAAAATTGCAACAGTGAAGGATGGTGTTATTCTAGGGAAGGCTGCTGGAATAACAGAAATCACTGTAACGTATGGTGATCAAACAGTTAAGCTAACTGTAGCTATTCAAGCTACTGATGGTGATAGACCTAGAAGATAATATGTTATTTTAGAACCTTGTTGTAATTTGAACATTAGCATATTTGTAAAAAAGAAGAGTCAGCATTTGCTGGCTCTTCTTTCAATGAAAGGCTCTATCACTACTTTTGAGATTTTACTCTTAGCTTTCTTATTTCAAGTGCTGCCTCTTCTTTTGTTATCGTCCCTTCTTCTAGTTTTTTATTAATAGCATCGATTTCTGATTTTGTACGACTAACTACCGTTTCTAGCGATTTATTCATTGCTTCAAGCTCTGTAAGTGGAATTCCAAGAGCTTTCAGACTAGCGATAGCTTCTTCCTTTGTGATTATGCGAGCCAATAGTTTTTGGATAATCTCTTTTGCTTTCGTGTTTGTATCTTCATCGATATTTGCGAATTTTCCAGCATTCTTATCCTGATTAGGGAGATTAATTCTTTGTTTTCGAAGTTCTCTAGCTTCATCAGGTGTTAATTTATTCACCTTTAAACTTTCTTTAATCGCCTTGATTTTTTCTTTAGTGGCATCATCTAAACTAGCAAGATACACTTCTCTATCCATCTTTTCACTTGGAGGAGTGATGCCAAGTGCATTTAGTTCTTCAATGATTTTTTGGAATCTATCTTGTGTTGCTTTGGTTGATAAGACATTTTCTGTTTTTTTTACTTCAACGTTATCCTCTGAAGTGAATGCTAGAGTAGATGCACCCATTCCTCCAATTATCCCAGCTGTAAATACGCCTGACATTACATAGCCAATGAACTTCTTTTTTCTTCTCATTGAATCATCCTCCTAAATGTAATCAGTGACTGTAACTG
>JAEWIG010000278.1 GCA_023387295.1 Bacillota bacterium
CATTGGAGCTTGTATAGTTATCATTATTAGTCTCCCTTCTCTGCAATACCTTCGTATCATTTTATGTCCTTTCTGGATAATCACAAGACACTAATATGTGATACACTTCACATACTAAACTCTCGCCTAAGAAGAGACTCAATTACTCAAATGTTACAAAATCATAGAGAGAATTATTTATGTCACAATTCAATTAAAAAGTTCGATAAAAAATAAAATCCCACTTAAAAAGTGGGTATATAAATAAAAGTTAGATTTCTTGGTTATTTTTTCAGCTTAATTTCCGATATATTTATTTAAGAAATGTTAATTTATCATATAAATGTCTATACTTTTAGCATCTCATATCTTCCCATTGAAAAACCCTCACAAAATAATATGCTAATATAGGTATTGTGACTTTTATAATTTGATTAGCTGTTAATACTTATCATATTTTTTAAAATTATATTATTTTGAAAAAATGGTTTAGTCCTATCAAATTATTAACATGTATATAAAGGATGTTTTATATTGGATAAATCGACTCAGCTATTTTCAATAGGTAACGTATCAAAAATTACAGGTCTTTCCATTGAGTCCTTAAGATATTATCATAAAGAAGGAATTCTTGTTCCAGCTTATATAAATGAAAAATCCGGGTATAGATATTATTCGATTAACCAATTTAATCAAATTTCTCTCATTAAAAAATTCCGCGAATTAGGAATAAGTATTGAAGAACTTAGAAAAATTTTTGAATCTGCACAGACACAAGATTTACTCAATTATTTAAACCAAGTAGAAGAGCAAATGAAAAGTCAGATTGCTCAGTTAGAATTAAAGCTAGAAAAATTGGCCACATTAGAATATAGGATCAATCGTTCTCTCCAAGTTATGAAGGATGATGAGTTATCGATTTTAGAAATTCCTAAGCGTTTCCTATTAAAACTACCTATAAAAAATGCTTCCGAAGAACTGATAGGCTATCAACACTTAGCAAATTTAGCAAAAACGTATGCAATTGAAGAAATAGGCAAAGGACTGTTTTTGGAATCTGATCATACAGGTAACTTGAGCCCTTCGTATAATTTTTTCTTAATAAAAGAAGAAAACTTTAATTTAAATGATGATTCTTTTTCAATCCTTCCAGCGGGAAAATATTTAACTGTATCTTTCGACAAGAAAAATGAAAATGAAAAAACTCTTTTGTTCAAACAATATATAGCTGAACATAACCTACCAATTGAAAATGGAATTCATAAGGAACTTTTTTTTGATGCTTCTAACCTCAACACTTATGTATGTCAGCTGCAGCTCTGTATTGAGGAGTATGATGAGTGCTAAACTCGTAAGGAGAAAAAATAACAATAGTAAAATGGTTTTTTATTGTAGTTAGAGTTATACCCTGTCTATTATTGGACAGGGTTATTTTTTATGACTATGTTCATTGGTTTAATCACATAATAAATCATGGAACGTTGTAGAGTATGGAAGCCTATTGCTCAATAAAAAGTATCTTTAAATCTCTTTGGTTTAGCTACATAACTCTCAATGATATAGCCACAATTTGTGCAGATAATATGCTCAACGTTCGATCCCATTACCTTACCATTGGGAGTTATAACTGCATATCCGCTATGTCGTCCTTTTCCTAACTCTGTTTCCCCACATTTAGGACACTCTTTTATTTTTGTTAAATCCACCATTTAAACTTCCTCCTTTACGTTCCATCAGATTTAGTTTTTTGAAAAATCTACCATTATCTAAATGTACGAATGAAGGGAGTTTTGGTTTCATCATAAATTGTTGCAACTACATGCAATAGAGGTAATCCACTTTCTTACATTTTTTCTAACGTTTGCAGGAATAATAAAAGTCATCTACAGGAATTTAGTAGATGACTTAATATTTTTTTCCCTTATTTTTATGTTCTTGGGGTTCCAGCCTGTTTTATCTTTATCAGAGATTCACAGAACTAGAACTCTTGTTATTTCTAGAACCTTTGCTCCATGGCGTTCCAAGGAATGGAAGTGCCCAACGGTCTAGACCATACCATCCAGCATTTTTCCATGCTAGGACAAGCCAAGTAGCAAGGATAAACAAAATTGGATTCGTGCTTAATGTTCCAGCAAATAGGAAGCTAACATTCATTAGTCCTCCAAAAAATGCTGCGACACCTGTCAAAAGGCCGAGAATAAGTCCTAATCCAACAAGCAACTCTCCATAAGCTACCAAATAGGAAAATACCTTTGCATTAGGAAGGACAAAAGTTTCTAAAAATTGAGCGTACCAACCGCCAACATCTGTTCCTGCTTCCGCTTTTGCTAAAGCCCCGCCGACAAAACCTTGAATCGCTCCACCAGCATTTTCCCCTGTCCACGCATCAGCAGTAACTTTCCCCCAACCTGCCTTAAGCCAAGCGTAACCAACATATAAACGAACAATAAGCCAAATCCATGCCGCCCTTGTACTAGAAAATAAAAATCGTGATACTGGGTTTTCGGGAATGGTAATAAACTTCTCGTTTGCCATAGGTGTAAACCTCCTTTGTAAATTTCAGAATATAGTTATTGTTATTATAGTAACAAACTTGTTAATTTTAAACAACTATTGAAATATTAACCTATTACTCTTAACCTCCTCACTCAGACCACTTTTTCAGCCAAAACCAAAGAGCCTCTCACCACATTTACGGGTGAAAGGCTCTTGTTAAGAGATGATATTCCTGTATTTATAAACAAATGCCTATTATGCTTTTCGAGGTGTTCCTTCAGCATTTGCTACAACTGCATCGATTTGGATTAAAGCATCTTGAGGTAAAGCTGATACGCCAACTGTTCTTCGTGCAGGAACACCGCCAGGGAAGAATGTTGTGTAAACCTCATCTACAGCATCAATATCTTCAATATTTTTTAGGAAGATATTGACTTTAACGACATCGTCCATAACGTGGTCAATACTTTCTACAATTGCCTTAATATTATTCAAGCACTGTTCAGCCTGCTCTTTTACACCAACAGCTACGATTTCACCCGTTTTAGGATCCAAAGGTAATTGAGCTGATAGGTGATTATAGTGAGAAAACGCTACAGTTTGTGTAGATAATGAACTTTTTGGTGCATTATCAGTGTTGTTTGCCCAGATTACGATTCCATGTCTGTCTTCAATCGCTTGCGGAGGTGTACCATCTCCGTGTGAGACCACTGCTTCAATTTGTACTAAAGCATCCATCGGTAAAGCTGAAGCTTCAACTACTGTCCGTGCAGGAACATAAGCTACGGCTCTAGCGATAGCCGAGTCTGGGAAAAATGTTGTGTAAACTTCATTTACCGCATCTATATCCGATAGGTCTTTAAGGAAGATATTAATCTTCACAATATCATCAAAAGGAACGTCGATGCTTTCTAAAATGGACTTGATATTTTTCAAGCACTGTCCAGCTTGCTCTTTTACACCGCCAACTACCAATCTACCCGTTTTCGGATCGATAGGTAATTGAGCTGAAAGATTATTGTAATGAGAGAAAGACACAGTTTGAGTAGATAGAGCACTTGTTGGTGCATTCTGGGTGTTATTTGTAAGCTTGATAAGGTCGCCTGCTTGTGGTGCATTTGGAATTGTTCCTTCACCATTTGAAACAAGTGCTTCAATTTGCACTAAAGCATCCATCGGTAAAGCTGCTACTGCGACTGTTGTACGTGTAGGAACATAAGTTGGGAAGAATGTTTTATAAACTTCGTCAACAGCGTCAACATCTTTGATATTCTTTACGAATACAGTGATTCGAACAATATCGCTCATAACATGATCGATGCTATCTACAACTGCATTGATATTTTTAAAGCACTGTTCAGCTTGCTCTTTTATTCCACCAGCTACTAATTTACCCGTTTTCGGTTCAATAGGTAATTGAGCTGAAAGATTATTGTAATGAGAGAAAGCTACGGTTTGTGAATAAAGACCGTTACCGTTTGGAGCATTTTCCGTATTTCTTCCTAATACTGCGTTATAGCCGCTCATAAAAGTATTCCCCTTTTAGATAAATTTTTTAATAGAGATATGTATTAAATCAAGTTTCGCACCGTAAAAATCGGTCTAAACCATTTAACTCCTCCTACGAAAAATAATATTTTAGCAAAAATGGTAGTATCTTTCAACTTAACTATAAAACATAGGGCATTACAGGCGAATAAAAATGGCAGGATTTACATTACAAAAAGATTACATTATTCAAAAATTCACATATTGCAGGCTCGGTCATACGGATGATCAGACAAAATAAAATCTGTATCTTCACGTAACGCAAGAAATGAAAAAAGAAGCTTCTCAAAAGTTCAATGAACTTTTGAGAAGCTTCCGTTACAATTCTTTATGTTAGCAAACCACTCTCACCTTACTTACAAACCCATACATATCATGGGATTAAGGGCGGTAAGTCTAGTTCCAGCGTCTAGCCCCGACAAGCCGCTGGAGCATTTCGTTATTACATCATTCCGTCCCTAAGGTGAGAGTGTGTAATATTTTTATTCAAATAATCTTACACTTAGTTACCTCAAAGAACAGACATTAATTTCTTATTAATATCTCCCCAAGAATCTTCCAAATTCAAAGTCAACACTTCCACTGTTATTCGGTCATCCCATGCAAACTTTTCATCAACTTCTGTCCCATTGTATGGATATATCAATATCCCTCTTAAGGTTAGATCCTTCGGCTGATGCATTAAGTAGGTAAACAATTGATATAAATTATGGCTATGAAAAGATGTTTTCCCAAAGTGTTTTTGGAAGATATTTCGATAAAATTTCGCATCCATGACAATCTTTTGCTGTCCATCTTTATGGGATAAGGAAATATCCGTTTTCATTGTTGGTAATAGAGATTGATTTCCTATCAGATTCCACTGCATAACCTCTGACTGAACTTGATAATCCTTCTGCTCATTCCGATAAAAATGAAATAAAAACTTTTCAAAAATTTGGTTTAATGAGGTTTCGTCTACTTCAGCAGAGAATAAACTCCAGTTTCCATGCTTATGGGATAGTAGGGTTAGTTCATGTAGCAATCGAGCTATATGAATCATCCGTTTGTAATGGACATTATGCCTGTTAAAATAGATCTTCAAAAAGATTTCCTTCGTTAGCGGCAGAATATCCATCTCTGGGATTAACTCCATATACGAATAACTAAGTCTTCGAGTTTCTTCTTTAACATACCGATTTTGGCAGATTGCTAGTAATGTAATTTTCATGATCTGATTTAAAAGGATATTGGCTGAGTATTGATCCTTCTCGCAAACGACAATAGGCTGTCTAGCCACGAGGTAAGGCATCGATTCATTCATCAGAACCCTCCCACTTAGATGACTAGTGGATTCGCTCATGGCAATATAACTTTTTACTAGGCCTTGCCTATTTAAGGAGTGGACTTCTTTCAAAAATTGTTTTGCAAGAAAGTCATACGTAATGATGTCCTCGTCCACATCACTAAGCTTCTTTGCCAAATCAGGCATTTCATTCATGTAGCTAAGGAGGCAAAATAGATTCCTAATTGGTACCTTAAATGTACTCTCCATTTAGATCCCCTCAATAAGGCCTTTAACTATTTCTGGGCGGTCAAAGAAGTATTCCTCCAATAAAGGAATGATTTCGAAGTTCAGAATTCCTTCAAACCAGACCTGTTCATCCATATTTTCAGGTTTCGAAGTGAAAAAACTATGACCAATTGCATAGCCAGGTCCTAACTGGAAATCGCCGATTATTTCTTTATTCATTTTCTCGACGGCAAGCAGGATTCTATTTACCATATCAGAAGATACACCAGATTCTTGAATAGTTCTTCTCCAATCCTCATTAAAGGCTGGTTTAAGTGTCACGAATGCAAAGCGACGACGAAGTGCTACTTCTAACTGTGCTAGAGAGCGATCCGCTGTATTCATTGTTCCAATCAGGTATACGTTGTTTGGTACGGTGAATTTCTTTTTGGAGTAGCCCATTGTGACATATTCACCACGCTTATCCCGTTCAATCAGCATAAACAATTCACCAAAAATCTTAGACAGGTTTCCTCTATTAATTTCATCAATAATAAAATAATAATCCCATTCTGGATTTGTTAGGGCCCGCTCACAAAATTCATAGAAGATCCCATACTGTAGCGAAAATCCGTTTTCATCTGGTCTATATCCCATAATGAAATCTTCATAAGCATAATTTTGATGAAATTGCAGCATTTCAACACGGTCTGGATCTATTTCCCCCATTAAAGAGTAAGCAAGTCGCTTTGATACAAAGGTTTTTCCCACACCCGGCGGTCCTTGAAAAATTAAGTTCTTTTTATATTGCAATAGGTTCTTGATCGTATCGTATTGGTTTTCATCTATAAAAACTTCACTCAAAAAATCCTCTTTTGTGTAGCTTTTAAGTGGGGGGCTTTTAATTGCAGCCAACGCCTCTTTTAAATTAGGCTTTAACCTCCAAAGAAAATGGTTGTTTTCATGCTCTTCTCCATCAAACAATACACTCCAATAATACTCTTTTCCGTCATCCCGCTTAGGTGCATCCATTTTGGCTGCCTTTAATATCCTTTTTGCCAAATGGACGACAGGAGCATTAAAGGATGAATAATGTTTATCTAAGGCTGCCGCTAGTTGGGTTGCCGTTGCCTCTCCACCTAGCTCCAGCATTTTATCCAGATATACTAGATCACTCTCGTTAAAAATGCTTCTATCCTGAAGGAACTCTATCCAAGTTTCCTTTGAAATTACTTCATCATCATTGCTTTCTTCTAATGCTAGGATGATTTCCATCTGTTCTTTTGTTAATTCAAACAAGCTTCCCTGTGCACCATTTTTTACAGGTGAACTCTCTTCTAGCTCTTCGATATTGATAATTTGGTCCCAATAAATCGGTGAGATATCTCGGATATAGCGGAAGCTTACTCCTTCTACAGGGGAGTCAAACCCCTCGTTTTCCTCTGTATGAAGCCCTTTTGTTACCTCACCCTCAGCAACAATGCATTTGTGTGGATTTGATTCATAGAATAATATTCGGTCCCCGGGCTTAGCAGATTCGAACGCGCTGAAAATACGACGTTTATTTCCTTTCTCATTGTAAGCTGTATAAAAAATGCTTCCACCATCTTTGATATTGTCAACAGTCCAAATAGATGGATTGGCAGTCAGCCAATAATACCGAACATCCTCTTCTACTGGTAGTGTCAATTCTTCCTCCCCTTTCCAAACGTTTATCACTGGGGAACGATAAAAATCTATTCTTTTTCCTTTATATTGCTCTTCTAATTTCTCTCTTATCATGAAAAGCCCTTGATCAACCTGTACCTTTTCCTCTGGAAGAAATTCATTAAAACTCTGAAGAATTTTTCTCTTTTGTTCACTGCTAGCGATTCTTTCGTATTTCTCCGGAAAGAGTAAGTGAAGTAGTACATGTCTCATTTGAACATTGATCTTGTAG
>JAEWIG010000293.1 GCA_023387295.1 Bacillota bacterium
GATTGGTCGGGCTTGTTATTCCTCACTTAACAAGGCTTTTATGGGGGCCTGATCATCGACATTTATTGCCATTGTCGATTTTAACAGGTGGAGGATTTCTCATCCTTGCAGACCTTGTGGCGAGAACGATTATTTCACCTACGGAGCTCCCGATCGGTGTGATTACGGCCATAATTGGAGCGCCTGTATTTGCGATTATTTTGATGAATAGACGAACAGAAAGAAGAGGGTAAATGATGCTTGAGGTTCAACAAATAACTGGTGGCTATGTGGGTGAGTCTGTCATAAAGAATGTCTCTTTTGAACTAAAGAAAGGCGAGCTGTTCGGAATATTAGGTCCGAATGGAAGTGGGAAGACCACTTTGCTGAAAATGCTCAGTGGCATATTGCCTTTTGAGGAGGGAGAAATCCTTCTTAAGGGAAAATCACTAAAAAGCTATTCAGCAAAAGATTTAGCAAAAATCATTGCCGTTCTCCCACAACATTCCATTCAAGCATTCTCCTATACCGTAAAGGAAACGGTTTCTCTTGGCAGATATGCTCATCAAAAAGGGTGGTTTCAGACGTGGTCGACTGAAGACGAGCGCATTGTCATGCAAGTAATGAAACAGACAGGTGTGGCTCATTTCGAACATCACTATATTCATGAGCTATCAGGTGGGGAGAGGCAGCGTGTTTTTCTCGCACAAGCATTAGCCCAAGAACCTGAAATTCTGTTGCTCGATGAACCGACAAATCATCTTGATCTTTCTTTTCAAAAAGAATTATTAGATTTATTAAAGGGTTGGACAAAGGAAAAGGAGTTAACGGTTATCTCTATTTTTCATGACCTTAACTTGGCTGGTTTATATTGTGACCGGCTTTTGCTCCTTGAAAATGGCCAAATTAATATTAACCATATACCAAATGAAGTTTTACGCGAGGAAAGGATTCGCGAGGTTTATAAGACGAAAATTAAAAAACAGCCCCATCCTCTTGTAGCAGCGCCACAGATGGTCCTTCTTCCGAAGATTATGGCAGAGAAAAAGGAAGATGTTTTGATTGAAGAGCATCTACTAGAAATGTCGGCAGAAAGAATTGTTTTGCGCTCTCCTATTCCGCTAAGAACGATGTCTTCAGGAGTTGTTGGTTCTGGTACAGGATGGCACGATACTTTTGTGAATCGGCATGTAGATAAAAACTATGACTGCAGTGACCATCGGAAAGAAATGGTTGACTATTTAAAGACGAATGGATTTGAACCGGCAGAGACAGTAGGGATGATGACTGCTGTCATGCTAGAGGATGTTAGCTTTAAGCTGTATAAGGAAGAAAATTTTACTGTTTTAATTGTGGTAACAGCGGGAGTCGGCAATGCCATTGATGCAACGAGAAGTGAGCAGCATGTACTGCAAATGATTCCAGGGACAATAAACACTTGGGTTTTTGTCAATGGGAATATGACAGAAGAAGCGTTTATTCAAAGCATTATGACGGCAACGGAGGCAAAGGCAAAAGCCATGCAGGAGTTGGAAGTGAAAGATGCCATAACAGGGACGATTGCAACAGGAACATCTACTGATAGCATCTTAATTGCTGCTACCCAGTGTGGAGAAAGACTTGAATATGCAGGGACGATTACACCACTTGGAAAGCTGATCGGAAAAGGTGTCTCAGAATGTACGAAGGAAGCGATCCAGATGAGTAGAAAAAGGGTGAAGAAATGATCATTCATCACCTAGTAGCACTTACACTCGCCGTTTTGATCGATCTAGTTATAGGCGATCCCCCTAGCTGGCCGCATCCAGTTAAATGGATGGGTTCCTTAATCGCCAAGCTCGAAAAAAGCTGGAACAAGGGACAGGCGAAAAAACGAGCAGGAATTGGCATGCTACTCGCTGTTTTAGTTATTGTAGGGAGTATTTCGTATCTTATTGTTTACCTCTCTTATTCCTTGCATTTATGGGTAGGAATTATCGTTGAGGCTCTCATGATTTCAACAGCCATTGCACAGAAAAGCTTGAAGGAGGCCGCTTTAACTGTCTACCATCCTTTGGAAAAAGGGCATTTTAAAGATGCAAGAGAAAAGCTTTCGTATATTGTTGGGCGAGACACGGATAAGCTTGATGAACCTGCAATCGTGAGAGCAACCGTAGAAACCGTTGCTGAAAATACGAGTGATGGGATAACAGCCCCACTGTTTTGGGCATTCGTTGGTGGAGCACCACTTGCGCTTTTATACAGAGCGATTAACACTTGTGATTCCATGGTCGGCTATCGGAATGAAAGATATGAGGATTTCGGTTGGGCTTCTGCAAAATTAGATGATGTTGTGAATTGGATTCCGAGCAGGCTTACATCAATTTGTATGCTAGTGGGAAATCGTCCAATTTACAGCAGTAAGAGCAAGGCGTGGCAAATTGTTCAACGAGATGCAAAGAAACATCCTAGCCCGAACTCAGGCTGGTGTGAAGCGGCAGTTGCGTCTCTCTTAGGTATTCAGCTCGGGGGGATTAACTATTATAAAGGAGTTATTTCTAATCGAGCGACAATGGGTGATCCAATCATTAAGATGGAAAAAGCTCATATTTTGAAAACAAATCATATCGTCTCACGAACGATTCCGATTTTTTTATTATTACTTTGGCTAGGGGGCATCTGTATTGAAATGGCCAGCTCATGGTTCTAATCCACAATATTTATTTTCTGCGTTACATATTCCACAACCGAATGAGTTGTTGGACCTCAGTGCAAATATTAATCCTCTAGGTCCACCGCCCATTTTACGAGAAAAATGGGGGCAGTTATTTGAAGTCATTTCCGATTATCCAGATCCAAAAGGACTTGAGTTAAAGAAGAAGCTTGCTAAAAAGGAGCAGATAGAGGAAAGCCAAATTTTAATTGGCAATGGAGGAGCGGAACTTATTTCTCTTATTGGACGATTGTTAGCTGGAAAAAGAGTTATCATTGTTCAACCGGCTTTTTCAGAATATGAGGAAGCGTGTCAGATTAATAACTGCACAGTAGAATATGTTCAATTAACAGCCGACAAGTGGGAGCTGGACGTTCATGCTCTTTCGGGGAAGCTAAAGGATGCAGATGCATTATTTCTTTGTAATCCATGTAATCCTACGGGTGTTTATTATCCTAAAACGACATTAATTGAATTGATGCAGCAATGTCAGAAAAACCATTGTCTCTTCATTGTTGATGAAGCTTTTCACGACTTTTTGACTGAATATGAATCCATTGTCCATTGTATAAATGAATTTGAGAACTTACTTATAATTCGCTCGATGACGAAAATGTTTGCTATTCCTGGGCTGCGTCTCGGTTATTTGCTAGGAAACGAATCGATTATTGAGCAAATTGCGGCTTACCAGCCCCAATGGAGTATGAATGCACTGGCGTTAAAAGCTGGTGAGTGGTGTTTTGAAAGTGAGTCGTTTGTAGAAGAAACGAGAGCGTTGATGGAGACGGAGCGAGAGAGATTATTTGCCTTTTATGAAGAAAACGGCTTTGTGGTTTCTCCATCTCGTGTAAATTTTTACTTATTAAAAGATCCAACTGAAGAGGACCAACTGCCACTATTTCATTTTTTACTTGAAAGAGGAATCATCCCGCGGCATACGATGAATTTTCCAGGTCTAGAAGGAGAATGGCTACGGTTTGCGATTAAAGGCCCGAAGCACAATGAAAAGCTGATGGAGGCGATGATGGATTGGCGAAATCAGCGGTAATCTTCATTAGTGGAGGAGTCCGGAGTGGAAAAAGCAGCTTTGCGGAAAAGTTCGCTGCCGAAGCAGCAAGAAAGACAGATGGGCAGCTAAATTATATTGCGGCAGGACAATCAACGGATCGTGAAATGGTGGAAAGAATAACTCGGCATCAAATCGATCGCCAGAAGAGTGGCTTAGGCTGGAAAACTTGGGAGCAGCCTGTTGAATTAGGCAATATTGCAGATGTATTTACCAAAAACGATATTGTGCTCTTCGATTGTTTAACGACCTTATTAAATAATGAATTTTTTCAGCAGGATGATGAGTGGAAGAAGCCGGATTTTCAAGCGAAGGTTAGGAATTCCATCCTTTCAGGGATAGAGAAAATTGCACAAAACTGTCAGCTATTGATTATTGTCAGTAATGAGGTTTTGAATGAAATGCAAGGAGATAACGAGCTCGTCAGGATTTATGGGAGAATGCTCGGTCAGCTTCATCAACAAATCGTTGCGATAGCAGAGTATGCTTATCTCGTTGAAGCAGGCATCCCACTTTTGATGAAAGGAAGCGAATGAATATGAACGGAATTATGATTCAAGGAACAGGATCAGATGTGGGAAAGAGTTTAATTGCAACCGCGCTTTGTCGGGCATTTTCAAATGAAGGGTATAAAGTAGCCCCTTTTAAATCCCAGAATATGTGCAACTTTTCATATATGACGCTTGATGGAAAAGAAATTGGTCTTGCGCAAGGGATTCAAGCCGAAGCGGCGCGAACAGTCGCAACAAAGTGGATGAATCCAATTCTTTTAAAGCCATGTTCAAATCAGCGCTCAAAGGTTGTTTTGCTTGGAGAACTTATGGAAACGATTTCTGGACAAAGCTACCGAGATGTTTTTTATGAAAAGGGTTTGCAAACAATTGAGAGGTCGCTAAATCAGCTAGCGAAGGATTATGAACTGCTAATTATGGAGGGTGCGGGAAGTCCGGTTGAAATCAATTTAAAAGACAAAGAGCTTGTCAATATGAAGGTCGCTGAAATGGCTGATGTCCCGGTCATTTTAGTTGCGGATATTGAACGGGGCGGAGTGTTTGCGAGCATTGTTGGTACTTTGGAGCTGCTCTCCCCCAATGAAAGAGCGAGAGTAAAGGGAATCATTATTAATAAGTTTCGTGGCGAATATGAGTTATTTGCTGACGGGGTGAGTTGGATTGAGGAAAGAACCGATATTCCTGTTCTTGGGGTGCTTCCTTATGTAGAAGATCATCAGATTTCCGAAGAGGATTCTTTATCTAGCTCGAACGAGGGTGGAAAAGCTGGCACAGATGAACGCGATTTCTCACCATCTGTGCCAAATGAAATCGATGATGCAAAATATGACGAGCTTGCTGCCCGATTATTGACTCATCTGGATTGGCAGAAGCTTAACGAAATCATTTTTCATAAGGAAATGAACGAAGGATGAAATGGATAAAAGGTTTCCTTATTAATCTGCAGTTTTTTACGTCAATTCCGATTCCTTTGCAGCTCCCAATGGATAAGGAGCATCTTGAAAAAGCGATTAAGACCTTCCCACTGCTTGGACTTTTTCAAGGGGCAATCTATGCAGGGATCTTTTACAGTTTCCTGCACTGGACACCGTTTTCTGACTTAACGACTGCATTTGCTGTTTGGTTAGCAATGATTCTGCTTACAGGTGGGATTCACCTCGACGGATGGATGGACACAAGTGATGCCTTCTTCTCCTATCGGGATAAGGAAAAAAGGCTCGAAATTATGAGTGATCCGAGAACAGGGGCGTTTGGTGCTTTATCGGTGATCGTGTTATTAAGTGCTCGTTTCCTGTTTATCTTTGAAATTACTCAGATGGCGCAGCCTGTTTCTTATTTTTTAATTGCTCTTATTCCTTTTTTTAGCAAGATTGTTATGGGAGAATTATTGTTAAATGTAAAAACAGCTAAACAAGGTGGTCTAGGTTCTTTATTTAAGAAGGCAGCTAGTAAAAAGACGCTCCTTTTTTATTTGATTTATATAGTGATTTTATTTTGTCTGACAGCTGTATTTATAAAAGATGCCCTCTTTGAAGTGCTCATTTTTCTTTTAGTAGTAGCAAGCGTGATTGTTTTTTTAAAAAAGAAAGTAGTGAGCTGGTTTGGCGGCATGACAGGAGATGTGTTAGGGGCAAGTGTTGAGGGGACGGAGGTGCTTCTATGGATGTCACTGTGGCTATTACATTATTTCGCCATGGGGTAACAGAAGCAAATAAGCGTCGGGCTTACCTTGGCTGGACAGATTCCCCGTTATGTGCGGTTGCTAAAAAGGAAATTCGTGAGCTGCCTATTAGCTGTGAACAGCTGTATTCTAGTGATTTAGGGAGATGCTTGGAAACGGCGAAGATTATGTTTCCTGAACACATACCAACTATCATGCCTGAATTGCGTGAGATGAACTTTGGTCAGTGGGAAGGGAAAATATATGAAGAGTTAAAGCATAATATAGAGTATCAGCGATGGTTGGATGAACCATTTAAGGCTAAACCGCCTGATGGAGAAACGTTTTTGGAGTTTTCGATAAGAGTTCTTCATGGCTGGGAGCTGCTTGTTAAAAGGATGCTAGAAACGAACGTTGAAAGGGCTACGGTCATGACCCATGGTGGAGTAATTCGCTTCCTGTTAACGAAGTTTGCTCCAGAGGAGAAGGATTTTTGGGAATGGACATCTTCGCACGGAAAAGGCTATGAGCTGGTTTGGAGCAGAGATGGTTTGAGGAGGGGTGAACGATGCATTTTGTTACGGGAGGTGCCTTTAATGGCAAATCCAAATGGGTAAAGGAATATTATCAATTATGGGACACTCCTCACGTATGGATTTCCAGCTATAAAGATGAGTTTGTTGGTGAGAAGTCTTCTTGTGAGCATGAAGAAAATATAGTTGTATTGGAAGCACCTGAGATTTGGTTCAAGCAATGGTTAAAACGATTAAATAAAGAAGAAGTTCGGGCGAAGTGGCAAAAGTTGCTGCAAATTTGGGTAGAATGGGAACAGCAAGACCGAAATCGAAAGGTTGTTATCATCGGAAATGACATGACAAAAGGAATTGTTCCGATTAGCCTTGAAGAACGAATCTGGCGTGATGTAACGGGATGGGCTTATCAAGATACGGTTAAGCAATCAGAACGAGTGGATTTAATTTGGTATGGTATTAATCAACAAATAAAATAAATACAAGACAAAGACAAAGGGGTAATGAAAATGAAAATTTACACACGAACTGGCGATAAAGGGAAAACAAGCATTATCGGAGGTAGAGTCGAAAAGGATGACCTTCGTGTTGAAGCATATGGAACAGTCGATGAGGTGAATTGCTTCGTTGGTCAGGCGATGACACAGCTAGACAAAGAAAAATTCTCCGATGTGTTGGATGATTTAGAAAAAATTCAGCATGAACTGTTTGATTGTGGCGGTGACTTAGCTAATGTGATGAAGGATCGACAGCTTAAATTGTCTAAGGGAGCGGTCGTCTATTTAGAAAAGAAAATCGACGCCTTTATTGAAGAAGCACCAAAGGTGGAACGCTTTATTTTACCAGGTGGGACGCCAGCTTCTGCATCGATCCATATTGCAAGAACGGTAACAAGAAGGGCAGAAAGATTAGTCGTTTCTTTAATAAAGGTAGACCCAGAGGTTTCTGAAATTACCCTTCAATACTTAAACAGGTTATCAGATTATTTCTTTGCACTAGCAAGAGTGATCAATTTCCGCCTTAATGAAAAAGATGTTGAGTACCTTCGAAGTGCAAAGGTGTTTCGTGAGGGGAAGCGTAAGGAAAACTGAGACACCTGTGTAAAGAAGTCCACTAGTCGCTAGGAGCCCCATGGCTAGACAATAGGAGGAGAAATAAATGAAAAAAATGAAGCTCACTTGGATGGCGATGCTTGTTGCACTAACGGTAATCGGTGCTGCGATTAAAGTACCAGCTATCATTGGAAGTGTTGCATTGGATGCCTTTCCAGCATTGCTAGCAGCTGCAATACTCGGTGGACCAGCCGGTGCAATTGTTGGTGCTGTTGGACATTTACTGTCCGCGTTAATCGGAGGAATGCCAATGGGACCACTTCATTTTATCGTTGCTGTTGAAATGGCGTTATTAGCTTTCTTGTTTTCCATACTTTATCGCAAAGGGAAAGAGTGGCAAGCTGGTGTGTTGTTTGTTCTCGGAAATGCGTTCGCTGCGCCGTTACCGTTTATATTGTTAATTAGTAAGGCCTTTTATTTAGCACTTGTCCCTTCTCTGTTTATCGGTTCTATCATCAATACGGTCATTGCCTTTATTGTGATTCCACGATTGTCACGGATTATGGATCCGATGCTATCGAAGGTGAAAACTCGATGAGAAATGCATTACTGCTTCCTTTTAGTGAAGAGGAAAGTATTGTCGTCGCGACTGATAATAGTGGAGCAATCGGATTAAAGGACATGGATGAGGTCCATGTTCCTTATAAAACGGTTGCTTATTATTGTTTTCGAGTCGCTGTCATGGAATGTCTAGCAGCGGGTGGACAACCATTTGCAGTTGTCATGCAGAATTTTTGTGGGGAAGCTGCTTGGGCTGAACTATTAACCGGCATCCATCGAGGACTAGAGGAGCTCGAGCTGGATGAAGTAAAGATTAGTGGCAGTACAGAAAGTAATTTTTCCATGGTGCAGTCAGCCGTTAGCATAACCGTTCTCGGGAAAAAGAAAAATGGTCAAGCTGTTAATAGTGTGGAAGACTTTAATCCGAAGGAGATGGGCGTGGCTGTTATTGGCACCCCTTTAGTCGGATATGAAGTGATTGAAAATGAAAAATACGTTGTTCCGCTAGCGCTAATGAAACAGCTATCAACTAGACATGATGTAATTACGTGGCCAGTTGGTTCAAAAGGTATTTTTTATGAACTTAGTCGCATGGTTCCGCAGAGAGCTATTAATGGAACGGATATTAAAACAGACATTGATATTTATAAATCATCTGGTCCAGCAACTTGTTTTATTATTGTATTTCCAAAACGTTCCTATGGAGAAATCAAATCGGTAGCAGGAACATATTTTCAGGAGATTCTTTTCCGTGACTGATCGTGGAAAAAATGAAAAAGTGCTTGTAATTAAAAACAGAAGTTAGATGAGAACTATCATAGTGGGAGTGATTTTTTTGTATCACTTATATGTCATTCGACATGGAGAAACCGAATGGAATACTGAAAAAAGACTACAGGGAAGACTCGACTCGAATTTAACGGCTAAAGGAGAAACAGATGCTCAGTTGTTAGGAGAAAGATTGAAGGAGATAGATTTTCAAAGAATTATTTCCTCGCCAAGCAATCGAACAATAAAAACAGCCCGTTTAGTTCGCGGAGAAAGAAAGGTTTCCATTGAAACAGACGAGAGATTAATGGAAATTGATCTAGGTGAGTGGCAAGGTTTAAAAGAAGACGAGATTAAGAGTCGCTATCCTGAAAAGGCTGAAGCTTTTTGGCATATTCCTTCATCCTATGAAAGCGTTGATGGTGAAAGCTTCTTCGATGTAAAAAAAAGAGTTGCTGCGTTTTTAGAAGATCTTGATAAAACAAAGCCAACAGGCAATGTACTCGTTGTCACCCACGGGATCGTCATTAAGGCACTCTATCTCCTTTGTCGAAATGAGTCAGTAGAAAATCTATGGAAACCTCCTTTTATTCATGGGACAAGTCTTACGATTATCCACGTTGAGAATGGGGAATTAAAGCTACATACAGAAGCTTGTACAGCGCATTGCAGCTAGAGATAATAAAAAAGAGCGAGGGAAATTAACTAACTAATTTCGCTCGCTTTTTTCGTTTAATATTTGTTTAGTAATTGTTAAGATAAGTCATTATCTGTAATAAATTGTTTTCTACTTTATATGCAATTACTACCATGTATAACCCTTTATCTTCTTCTGAAAGATTGATTGTAAACTGTTCAGCATTTGGTACTAATTGTTCGACATCTACAGAAATTTCTTTCCCTGTCTTCGTATTTCTAATGCCTATTAACTCAGGGTTAACTTTCTTTCCGTCTAATCCTATAACTTTGTTTTCAATACTAAATATTGAATCCTTTCCGTATATCATAGGCATCTCAATTACTTGCGGATGAGCTAAAAGTGTTTCTAACTTGCTCAATCCTTTTAACGGAGAGAAATCTGCTACTTCATTCCCTAAAATATCAAGTGTCACTAGGTTCTTAGCGTATTGTAGACCTTCTAGGCTAGTCACCTTTGTTCTTCCAGAACCTTGGCTGCTAAGACTTGTTAGTTTATACATATCACCTAGGGTGATTTCTCCTGTAATACCTAATGTTTTCTTAATAGACGCCTTTAAATGATTATCTTTTATCGTAATGATTTGATTTAAGACTATCTTTATTTAAAATCATGAACCATTTAATAACGTAAATGATTTAGTGGATTCGTTTAATACAGCAAGAACTTATTATTTGTTGCTAATCATATAAACTAATTGAATCATATTTCCGTTTACTTCATATTCAAGAGTGAACGTATACATACCTATTTCTTGACTTGTCATATCTATCTTGAACGTATCTAGATTTTCTGACCACTCAGCAGTATCGAATATAGTCACTTCACCTGTTTTATTATTTCTAATTCCCGCTGTATGAGGTAATACTTTATTACCGTTAACGCCTGTAACTACATTTTCTACATTAATGCTTGGTCCTGTTAACATGCCCACTACCTTGTACTGAGGATTAGCTTTCAAGTTTGTCAGCTTTTTCAAATTCTTAAGTGGTGAGAAATCAGTCACTTCGTTTCCGGTAATATCAAGTGTCACTAAATTCTTAGCGTACTGTAAACCTTCAAGAGATTGTACTGTTTCTCTTCCTCCATGATAAGTCAGCTCAGTAAGCTTATACATATCACCAATTGTCAGGTCGCCAGTAACA